>JAITMN010000006.1 GCA_031277355.1 Nevskiaceae bacterium
CACACAAGGTAATCAGCCATGACGGATAACAACGGTGACGACACTCGCGCGCTGGTGGATCGCTTCGGCGAATGTTTCGGCGGTATTCGCCGCGAGGTGCGCAAGCTGATCGTCGGCCAAGATGAGGTGGTGGAACAACTGCTGATTACGCTGCTGGTCGGCGGTCACTGTCTGATCACCGGCATGCCCGGCACGGCCAAGACCTTGCTGGTGCGCACGCTGGCCAGCGCGCTGGGGCTGACGTTCAAGCGCATCCAGTTCACGCCCGACCTGATGCCCACCGACATCACCGGCACCGACATTCTGGAAGAAGACAGCAACTCCGGCCGCCGCACCTGGACTTTCGTCCCCGGTCCGCTGTTCTCGAATGTGCTGCTGGCCGACGAAATCAATCGCACGCCGCCGAAGACACAATCCGCACTGCTCGAAGCGATGCAGGAGTTGTCGGTCACGGTGCGCGGCAATACGCGGCGCATCGAACCGCCGTTTTTCGTGCTGGCCACGCAGAACCCCATTGAACTGGAAGGCACCTACCCGCTGCCCGAAGCGCAGCTTGATCGCTTCCTGTTCAATGTGATGCTGGATTACCTCAGCGCCGATGACGAACTGAAGGTGGTGTCGGAAAACACCTCGCGCGTGGACCCGCCGGAAATCAACGCCTGCACCGATGCGGCGGAGATATTGAAGTTCCAATGGCTGGTGCGGCAGGTGCCGATGTCCGACACGGTGGCGCGTCAGGCGGTGGCGCTGGTGCGCGCCACGCGTCCCTCCGATCCATCGGCCATCGACGCCGTGAAGCAGTACGCGCGCTATGGCGCCAGTATTCGCGCCACGCAGTTCATTGCGCTGGCGGCCAAGGCGCGTGCGTTGTCCGAAGGGCGCTATCACGTCACCGAAGATGATCTTCGCGCGCTGGCGCTGCCGGTGCTGCGTCATCGCGTGCTCACGAACTATCAGGCCGAGTCCGATGGCGTGACGGTAGATCAAATGCTCACGCGCGTGATCGACTCGGTGCTGACAGGTTAAGGCGCAACGATGGTCACACAGGCCGCCGCTGCTCGTGCTTCCGCTCAGGCGCTGTTGCGCCCGGAGGTGCTGGCGAGCCTGTCCACGCTGGAATTGGTGGCGCGCTCGGCGGTGGAGGGTTACTTCCAGGGTCTGCATCGCAGCCCGCGCTTTGGCTTCAGTCAGGAGTTCGCCGAATACAAAGCCTATGCCGAAGGCGATGATCCGCGCTTCGTCGATTGGAACGTGTTTGCGCGCACCGATCGCACCTACATCCGCCGCTATCAGGGCGAGACGAACACGCGATTGATGATTGCGCTCGACGTATCCGGCTCAATGGGCTACACCAGCGGGCCGGTGTCGAAGTTGCAGTATGCGAAGTTCGTTGCCGCCTCACTCACCTACATGGCCTTGCAGCAGCACGACCCCGTGGGGCTGATTGCCTTCGATGAGAAGATTCGCTCGTATCGTCCGCCGTCGAGCCGCACGGGGAGTTTGTCGGCCATCCTGCATGAACTCGATGCGCTGCAACCCGGCAGCCGCAGCGACGTGGCCGGTTCGCTCAAGGCGCTGCGCGAACATTGTCAGCGGCGCGGTCTGGTCGCGGTGATCTCCGATCTGTACTGCGACCCCGAAGCGCTGACGCGCGCGGTGCAGCCGCTGGCGTGGAGCGGTCACGACATGCTGATCCTGCAAGTGCTCGACCGGCAGGAACTGGACCCCAAGTGGGAAGAATCGGTGATGCTCGAAGACGTGGAGTCCGGCGATCAACTGGAAGTCTCGCCGGATTATCTGCGCACCACCTACCGCGAACGTGTGCAGGAACACCTCGACAAAATGAAACGCATCGCCGCCGGTTGCGGGGCCGATCATGCGCTGCTCGTCACCGATGAGCCGCTCGACAAGGCATTGCGCCGTTACCTGATGTTCCGGCAGAGGGCTTAGCAACGATGTCCTGGCTTGCACCGTTATTCATCGCCGGTCTTGCAGGTCTTGCGCTACCGCTGTGGTTGCATCGCTTCGCGCGCCGCGCCGACGAGAAGCAGCCGTTTGCTTCGTTGATGTTTCTCGAAGCCAGCGAAATCCGCCGCAGCCGCCGTCACGAACTGCGCTACTGGCTGTTGCTGGCGCTGCGTCTGGCGTTGATTGCGCTGCTGGCCTTTGCGTTTGCCGGGCCGCTGGTGAAGATGGCCGCCAACGCCGTGGGCACCGGCTCGGCCACGCTGCATGTGGTGGTGCTCGACACCTCGCTGTCGATGCGGCGCGAGGGCGTGTGGGATCGCGCGCAGCAGCGTGCGCGCGACATCGTCGAGGGTGTGCGCGGCGGTGATCGCGTGATGCTGGTGGCCGCCGATCATCGGCTGCGCGTGTTGCAGGAGCCGGTGTTTGCCGCGCAGCGCGGCGTGGTCACCGGCGCGATTGCGTCGCTGGAACCGGGCTGGTCGCGGCTCGACTATGGCGCGCTGATGAGCGGTTCGTCGTCGTGGAGCGCCAGCGCCGGCGAGAATGTCGAACTGCATGTGATTACCGACTTGCAGCAATCGGCCAGCCCCTTGCGCTTTGCCGACCTGCAACCGCCGTTGGGCGTCACGCTCGATCTGGTCGATGCGGCGGGCGAACAGGCGCCGGCCAATGCGCGCGTGGCGCAGATTGCCGTGGCTGCGAATGATCCGCAGATGATCGAAGTGCGCGTGGAGGGCGATGCGGTGACGGCGGGTCAGCGCAGCGCCGTGCTCACGGTGAACGGCACGGAGCGCGGCCGGCAGACGCTTGCTGCCGATGCGCCGTTCCCGCAGGTGCTGCGCTTCAATGTGGGTGATCTGGGCGATGGCGAGCATCGCGTGTCGGCGACGTTGCAGCCGGCCGATTCGCTGAGCGCCGATGATTCGGGCTATGCGCTGGTGCGCCGTCTGCGGCCCAAGGTGTTGCTGGTGGCGGCCAGTGTGTCCGGCGACGACGCCACCTACCTGCGCGCGGCGTTGCAGTCGCTGGCCACCCCCAGCTTCGATGTGGAAATGGGCGTGCCTTCGGCGCTGGCGCAGCGCACGCTGGAAGGCTTTGCCGCCGTCGTGGTGTCCGACGCCGGCGTGATGGATGACGCCGGTCTGCGTCAACTGCGGCGCTTCGTCGAAGGCGGCGGTGCGGCGCTGCTGACGCTGGGTCCGCGCTCGTTGCAAAAGGGCGGCGAAGCGCTCACCGGCGCGACGCTGGCGCGCAATGCGCAGCGCGCCGGCAGCGTGGCCGCCCGCGTGGACGACATGGAGCAGAGTCACCCGATGCTGCGCGATCCGGGCGGCTGGCGCTCCATCCGTTTCTTCCGGCATGTGCCGGTGACGCCGCCCGAGCGTGCCAATGTGCTGGTGCGCCTCGACAGCGGCGCGCCGCTGCTGCTGGAGCAGTCCATCGGCAATGGCCGCGTGCTCACGCTCACCTCGCCGCTGTCGCGCGAGTGGAATGATCTGGCCATCCATCCGCTGTTCGTGCGTTTCATCGCAGAGGCCACGGTGTGGCTAGCCGGCGCACGGGCCGAAGGCGCCACCGGCCAAGTGGGTACCGGCGTTGATATCGGCGCGGGCGGCCGCTCCGGCGGGGCGGTGTTCGACCCGGCGGGCAAGCGCGTCACGGCGCTGGAAAGCGGCGGCGTGTCGGCCGGCGAGGAAATCTCCCGCTTCGTTCCCGATCAGCCCGGCTACTACGAAGTCCGTGGCGGCGGGCGCAGCGATTACATTGCGGTGAACGCCGATCCGCGCGAATCGCGGTTGGAACCGATGACGCCCGACACCGTCCAACGTTGGTTGGCGCTGAAACCGTTGCCACCGTCCAGCGCCGGCGCGACCGCGAGCCCCTCAGGAGCGCCTCAGGCGGAACCACGTTGGTTCCCTCTGTGGTTTTGGTTACTGTTGGGCGCTGTTTTACTTGCTTTTGCCGAGCCATTGATGGCGAACTACCACCTCAACATACTTCGGGAGCGCCGCGAATGAATCCGCTTGCGCAGCTTGACGAGTATCTGGACGCGATCCGCAACCGTTTGCAGCGGCTGCATTTCGCACGTGGCGCACTGGCGTTGGTGCTGGCGTTGCTGGCGCTCACCGTGCTGGCGGCGCTGCTGCCACAGCGCTGGACGCTCGCGCCCGGCGTGATGGCCGTGCTGCGCATCGCGCTGCTGCTTGCAGCGGCGGGCGCGGGGCTGTTCATCTGGTGGCGCTTGCGCGTGCTGCGCGCCAACGATGGCGCGGCCGAGTTGGAGGCCACGCTGCCCGAACAGGGTGGCCGCGTAGACACCTATCTTCAGGAACGCCGCCGCGCGGATCAGGGCGCGGCCTCGCCGCTGCTGGGGCTGCTGGCCGAAGATGCGCGGCGCGTCGCCGACGATCATCCCGTGGTTCAGGCCATGCCCACGAAGCGCTGGGCGCTGCCGGCAGGCGGCGCGGCGGTGGTGCTGGTTGCGCTGGCCGGTCTGGTGCTGTT
>JAITMN010000068.1 GCA_031277355.1 Nevskiaceae bacterium
GCTCCACATTGCGCAGCGCGGAGAAAATCGTCTCGGTGCGCCCCGGATGCTCGCGCTCCCAATCGGCGAGCATCCGCTTCACCGCCGCGCGTTGCAGGTTCTGCTGCGAACCGCACAGATTGCAGGGAATCACCGGAAATTCGCGCGCCGCCGCATAGCGGGCGATGTCGCGCTCGGCTACGTAGGCCAAGGGCCGGATCACGATGTTGCGGCCATCCTCCGAGCGCAGCTTCGGCGCCATCGCCTTCAATCGTCCGCCGAAGAACAGATTCAGGAACAGCGTTTCGACGATGTCGTCGCGGTGATGGCCCAGCGCGATGCGCGTGACGCCATTCTCCGCCGCCCAGCGATACAGCGCGCCACGGCGCATCCGCGAGCACAGGCTGCACATCGTGCGACCTTCGGGAATCACGCGCTTGACCACGCTGTAGGTGTCCTGCTCGATCACATGGAATTCAACGCCCAGGCAGCGCAGGTAATCCGGCAACACCTGCTCGGGAAAACCCGGCTGCTTCTGATCGAGGTTCACCGCCACCAGCGAAAATTGCACCGGCGCACTGCGCTGCAACGACAGCAGCATGTCGAGCAGCGTGTAGGAATCCTTGCCGCCCGACAGACACACCATCACGCGATCACCCTGCCCGATCATCGCGTAGTCTTCGATGGCCTTGCCGACCAGCCCGCGGATGCGCGCGGCCAGTCGGCGCTTGGTGGCCGACAGATCAGCGGATGCCTCGGCATGCGCCGGCATCACGGCAGCCAAAGCCAATCAGCCTGCCGGGTTGCTGATGGGTTCGTCCTTCGGTGCGCCCTTCTGGGAGCGAGCCAGACGCTCGATCAGCCGCGAGAGATATTCCGGCGACTTCGTGTTGCGCGCAATCTTGAAGTACAGCGCCGGCACGACGAACAGCGTCAGCGCCACCGCAAAGATCGCGCCGAAGAACACCGTCGCGCCGATGGTCTGGCGCGTCTCCGCGCCGGCGCCGGTGGCGATCATCAGCGGTATCGCACCGGCTGCGGTGGCCAGCGTGGTCATCAGCACCGGACGGATACGCGCACCGGCGGCCTCGATCACCGCATCCAAGAACTCGCGGCCCTGATCGCGCAACTGATTGGAGAACTCCACGATCAGGATGCCGTTCTTGCTGGCGATGCCGATCAGCATCACCGCGCCGATCTGACTGAAGATGTTGATCGAAGAATTGAACAGCCACAGACCGCCCAGCGCGCCGGTCAGCGCCATCGGCACCGTGGCGAGGATCACCACCGGATGCACGAAGCTCTCGAACTGCGCGGCCAGCACCAGATAGACGATCAGCAGCGCAAAGCCGAAGGTCATCATCATGCCGCCAGCAGAGCGCTTCAGTTCGCGCGACTGACCGTCGTAATCAATCTGCACGGGGATGCCCATATCCAGCGACTGCTCACGCACGACCTGCGCGAAGTAGTCGAGCGCATCGCCCAGCGCATAGCCCGACGCCAGATTGGCCGTGATCGAAACCGAACGCTGGCGATTGAAACGGCGCAGTTCCTTCGGCGCGCCGGTTTCATCAACCTTCACGACGCTGGAAAGCGGCACCAACTCGCCATTGCGAGTGGAGCGCACGTAGATGTTGTCCAGATCGTTCACCGTGGCGCGTTGCTCGTCGCGCGCCTGCAGCACCACGTTGTATTCGTCGCCGCCCATCTGGAAGGTGGTGACCACGCGCGAACCCAGCATCGTTTCCAGCGCGCGGCCCACGTCGGTGAGCGAGACGCCCAAATCCGCCGCCTTGTTGCGGTCGAAGCCCACGCGCAATTGCGGCTGGCGCTCCTGATAATCCATCTCGATATTGGCGAGCCCCGGATTCTTCTCCGCTTCACGGATCACGCGGTCGGCCACACTGGCCACCTCGCGATACTCCGCGCCCTGCAGCACGATCGACACCGGCTTGCCGCCGCCGCCAATGCCACCCTGCGCGCGCGACACCACGCGCACACCGGCGATGTTCTGCGTGCGATCAGCCAGACGCTTCTGAATGACGCCGGCGCTGTCGGTGCGCTGCCCCCAGGGCACCAACGGAATCATCACCATGCCCGTGCTGACATCCGCGCCCGCGCCATAACTGCCGGTGCGCACGATCACGCGCTCGGCGTTGCCACGATCCACTTCATCCTTGGCAATGGCACCCACTTCTTCCAGATAGCGCGAGATGTAGGGCAGGCTGGAACCTTCCGGTCCCTGCACGAACAACTGCACGCGGCCACGATCTTCAGCCGGCGCGTATTCCTGCGGCAGTTTCATGCCGCCCCAGGGCCAGCCCACCATCAGCAGCAGAATGGCTGTCGTGGCAAAACTGCCCGCAGCGCCCAGAACCAGCCACGGGCGCTTGCCCTGGAGTGTCCAGCGCAGCGCGGAGATGTATTGCGCGGCAAAAGCCTTGAAACCCCGGTCGATGGCTTCGGCCACGCGACCGCGATGCATGCCGTTGGCGAACATCTTGGAGGTCATCATCGGCGTGAGCGTCAATGCGATCAGCGCCGAGAACAGCACGGCGGCGGCCACCGTCACGCCGAATTCGCGGAACAGCCGGCCGATATTGCCCTGCAGATAGGAGATGGGCAGGAACACCGCCACCAGCACCAGCGTCGTGGCAATGACCGCAAAGCCGATTTCATGACTGCCCCGGATCGCCGCCAGCAATGGCGGTTCGCCCGTCTCGATTCGTCGCACGATGTTTTCAAGCACGACGATGGCGTCGTCGACCACCAGGCCGATGGCCAGCACCGCGCCCAGCAATGTGACGGTGTTGATGGAGTAATCGAGCACCACCATCACCAGCGCGGCGGCGAATATCGACACCGGTATCGTGGCCGCCGGAATCAGCGTGGCGCGCAGGCTGCCCAGGAAGGCCATGATCACCACCAGCACGATGATCAGCGTTTCGGACAGCGCCTTGAGCACCTTGTTCATCGACTCGCGGATGAACACCGAGTTATCGACGTTGACCTCGATGTTGATGTCGGCGGGCAGCGTCTCGCGGATCAGCTCCATTTCCTTCTTCACCGCCGAAGCCACTTCCAGCACGTTGGCGGTGGACAGCGGCGTGACCGGCATCATGATGGCCGGACCTTCATCGGTGGACGAACCGCTGCGCTCGTTCTCCGCCGCCATCTGCACCTGGGCCACTTCGCCCAGACGCACCAGATAGCCATCGGAACTGCGGCCGATCACCAGATTGCGGAAATCATCTTCGGTGCGCAGCGACATGTCGGCGCGCAACGAGAACTCACGCTGCTGCGACTCGATGCGTCCGGCGGGCAACTCCACGTTCTCGGCGCGCAGTGCATTTTCGATGTCGGTGATCGCAATGCGCCGCGAAGCCATCGCGCCGCGATCGAGCCAAATGCGCATGGCGTAGCGCCGTCCGCCATTGACGTCCACGCTGGCCACACCCGGCACGGCGCCCACGCGATTGACCAGGTAGCGATCGACGAAGTCGGTGAGTTCAAGCGCAGTGCGCTTGTTGCTGGTGAGGATCAGGTACAGCACCGGCTCGGCGCTGCTGTCGACCTTGCTGATCTGCGGCGCATCGGCTTCTTCGGGCAGACGCCGCGCCACGCGCGACACGCGATCACGCACGTCGTTGGCCGCATCATCGACATTGCGGTCGGCGGTGAAGGTGATGTTGATGCTGGAGCTTTCATCGCGGCTCTGCGAGGAGAGTTTGTCGATGCCTTCCAGACCGGCGATCTGGTTTTCCAGCACCTGCGTGATGCGGCTTTCGATCACCGCTGCGTTGGCGCCACGGTAACTGACGCTGACGCTGACCACCGGCTGCGAGATGTCGGGATATTCGCGGATGGACAGACGCATCGTGGCCATCAGGCCGACGATCAGCAGCAACAGCGCCAGCACGGTGGCGAACACCGGCCGGCGGATCGATAGCTCGGATATCTTCATGACACCTCGGACGACGCAGGCGCGTGCGAGGAATCAGCCCCTTCGGCAGGCTGTTCCAGGATTTTTGCGCCATCGCGCAATTTCAGCGTGCCTTCGATCACGACGCGATCTCCGGCGCGCAGCCCCTCGACGATTTCCACCAACCCCGGCTCACGCCGCCCCAGACGCACTTCGCGCTTGGTCACGGCCTCGCCCTCGATCAGATACACGAACTGCCGCGCCTGTTCGGGAACCAGCGCTTCTTCAGGCACCACCAGCGCTTCGCGGGATTCCTGCGACAACTGCACGGTGAGGAACATGCCCGGCTTCAATGCGCTGTCGGCGTTGGGCACCAGCGCGCGAACCGTGACGGAGCGCGTCAGCGGATCGACGCGCGAATCGACGCTGGATACCGAACCGCGAAAATCGCGGCCGGGGAAGGCGTTGGTGCGGGCAATGATAGCCTGCGCGTTATGCACTGCGCCCACATACAGATCGGGCAGCGCGAAATCCACCTTGATGGTGCTGGAATCATCCAGCGTGGTGATGACGGTGCCGGGGCTGATCAGCGAGCCGACGCTGACGCGGCGCAGGCCCACGCGACCGCTGAAGGGCGCGCGAATCACGGTGTCGTTCAGGCGGGACTGCGCAGCGGCCACGCGCGCCTGATTGGATTCCATCGTGCCGCGCAGTTGATCGAACTGCGATTGCGACACGAGGTTCTCGGCCACCAGATCGCGGCTGCGGTTGTATTGCGAGGCGCTTTCGGTGAAGTCGGCCTGCGCGGCGGCCAGATCGGCGCTGACCTGCGCGCTGTCCAGTTCCACCAGCACCTGCCCGGCGCGCACCGCCTGACCATCGGTGAAGTGAATGGCGGTGACGAGGTTCGATGCCTTGGAGGTGACATCGACCGATTCATTGGCAACAGCAGTGCCGATGGCTTCGATGCCCACCGTCATCACATGCATGCGCGCTGTGGCGCCCACCACGGCAACGGCTTGCGCGTTCGCGAAATTCGCGCCGCCCCCGCCACCCGGACGGCCACCACCCTGACCGCCCGCACCTGCTGGCGCGGCGCCGGGTTCCACCTGATGTTTGGTGGCGTAAACCGCCCACCCCATACTGAATACGGCAGCGGCGATGCTGACGACAGTGACTATTGTGCGAGCTTGAGGCATAGACCCGAGATTATTACACCGCCAAGGCCATGTTCTAAGCCCAAAGCGTGAGATAAATCGCAAAAATAATTGCGGAACTAATTGGCTGGATCGCTGTCTGCCCCCGCCCAACCGGGGCCAGACGGGTCATTGCAACAGCCGGACGGCCTGATCCACCGGCAATTGCCCCTCCCCGGCCCAGAACAGCGCCGCGCCGCTGGCGGGCACGGCGGCCAGCATCCGGCCCGTGGTGCGCAGCATCAGCACTTCGATGCCCTCAACGCGCTCGATCTGCCACACCAGTCCCTGCGTGGGATTGAGCATGTGCCCCACGCCGATGTCCTGGAGCCGTTCGGGCGGCAGCAGCGAACGCCCGCCGACGCTGCCGCGCTGCGCCAGCATCAGCGCCACGCGAAACCAGTCGCCCGCCGTGGCGCTGATGCAGCAATGCGCGGCAATGTCGCCGCGCGGGTGGTCCAGCGTGGCGTGCGCGTCGGAGGCGGCCAGACGTCGCCACAGCACGGTGTCGAGCAGGTCGGCATAGCTGCCGGAGGAGAGCCGGCCGGCCAGCAGCGCCAGCAATTGCGCGTTGGCGGGCGACCAGACGTGGACCGTCTCGACCGGAAACACCTGCCGCACATCGAGCGCGGCGCGCGTGAAGTCCGGCCCGGCCAGCAACTGCGCCTGCGGATCAAAGGGATTCCAGGGCTGGCGTGAACCGCCGGCCAGACCGCTCAACTGCCACATCAACTGGCGCGGCGTGATCGCGCCGCGCGGATCGCGCGACCATTCGCGCAGACGCTGGCTCAGCGGCTGGTCCAGGATGCCGGGGTGATCAGCCTCCAGCGCGGCATAGACCAGGGGCAGCAGCGCCGGCGCGAGGCCGCGCCCGTCCACGAGGCTGTGCTCGTCGAGGCCGGGAGCGAACCAAGCGCGGGCGGCGTCGGGACCGTCGGCGAGGATCAGCCATTGCGCGCCGCTGGCCTGCGCGACTTCGGATAACGCAGGGTCCACGCGCAGGCGCAGCGGCAACGGCTCGTCGGCAGCCTGCAATTCGCGCGCCGGACCGGGCAGCGAGGCGGGCCAGCCCTCCGGCGCATCGCGCCAGGCGAGCGCGCGCGACCAGAACGGCCACGCGGCGGCAGCCGCACCCACCGCCAACGACACGGCAAGCAACAACACCAGTACAAAAACCAACAGCACCCGCTGCATCGCCACATGATACCGCTACACTGCGCCGATGCCGCTGCGCATCTGTTTCGTCGCCTCCGAAGTGACGCCCCTTGCCAAGACCGGCGGACTGGCCGATGTCGCGGGCGCGCTGGTGAAGTCCCTGCACGCGCTGGGTCATGACGTGCGGCTGTTCATGCCGCTGTACCGTCAGGTGAACCGTCGCGCGCTGCGGCTCTGGCCGGTTGAATTTCTGCGCGACGTGACGCTGCGCCTGGGCAACCACACGCTGCGCTACTCGGTGCAGACCTGCCAATTGCCCGGCAGCGGCGCGATGATCTATCTGATCGACGCGCCCGCGCTGTTCGAGCGCGATGCGCTGTATGGCAACGCGCCCGACGAGCACCTGCGCTTTTTGCTGCTGACGCATGCGGCGCTTCAGTGCTGTCAGCGCATGGGCTTTGCGCCGCAGGTGTTTCACTGCAACGACTGGCACACGGGCCTGGGTCCGCTGCTGCTGCGCACGATGTATCGCTGGGACAAGCTGTTTGAGCACACGCGCAGTTTGCTGTCGATCCACAACATCGCGTATCAGGGACCGTTCGATGCGCGGGTGCTGCCGGAGACGGGGCTTGCAGAACTGACCTCGCTGCTGGACGCCGGCGAACTGGCGCGCGGGCGCGTGAATCCGCTGCGCGAGGGCATACGCCATGCCGATCACATCAGCACGGTCAGCCCCACCTACGCGCGGGAAATCCAGACGCCGCAGTACGGTTATGGTCTCGATGGCGATCTGCGCGCGCGCGGCGATGCGATCACCGGGATTCTGAACGGCGTGGATTACGCGGAGTGGGACCCGCGCCATGATCGCTTCCTCCCCAAGCGCTACAACGCCAGCCGTCTGAGCGTGAAGGCCGAACTGAAGCGCGAGTTCATGCAGCGCAACGGACTCGGCGGCGCGGCGAGCCGGGAGCGCATACCGCTGCTGGGCATGGTCAGCCGGCTTGCCGCGCAAAAAGGCTTTGATCTGCTGATCGACGCGCTACCGCTGCTGCTTCAGGAGCATGAGTTTCACTGCGCGATGCTCGGCAGCGGCGAGGCCAGGTATGAGCGCTTCTTCACGCAGTTGGCGCGTCGATATCCCGCGCGCGTGGCGTTTCGTCAGGGCTATTCCGAAGAGCAGGCGCACTGGATCGAAGCGGCCAGCGACCTGTTTCTGATGCCTTCGCTGTATGAGCCCTGCGGGCTGAATCAGATGTACAGCCTGCGCTACGGCACGATACCGATCGTCCGGCGCACCGGGGGACTTGCGGACTCGGTGCAGCACTTCGATCCGGTCAGCCGCGAGGGAACGGGCGTGGTCTTCAATGATTACGACGCGGGCGGTGTGCGCTGGGGCGTGGGTACGGCGATACAGTGGTATCGCAACAAGGCGCTGTGGCGGCAACTGATGAAAAACGCGATGGCGCAGGATTTTTCGTGGGAGCACCAGGTGGAGGAGTACGTGGCGCTGTATGAGCGGTTGGTGGAGGGGGCGGGGGAAAGTGACCGTTGAAGCGGGAAAATTTCTTAAAGTTGGTATTTAGATAAAATATATTTATATTAAATTGAGTTTTTTGTTAGAATTTTCGGATGGAGATCGCACGGGAAGAGATTGTCACGGTTCTGACGCAGTTCAATCCCTGGTGGCGGGGCGACCCCATTCCCGACCTGCCGGGGTGGCGGCGGGCGGGTTTCCGCGAGTTGCATTACTGGATCACGGCCCCGCCTGCGCCACGCGCCATCCTGCTCTCCGGCGCGCGGCAGATCGGCAAGACCACGCTGATGTTGCAGGCCGTCGAGGCGCTGCTGCGCGCGGGCGTCCCAGCCGCCAACATCGTGTACGCCACCTTCGATCACCCGCTGCTGAAGCTGGCCGGCATCGACGCCGTGCTCGATGCGTGGCGCGAGCGCGAACCCCGGGCCGACGGGCCGGAGTACCTGTTTCTCGACGAAGCTCAGTTCATTCGCGACTGGGGCACCTGGATCAAACATCAGGTGGACTTTCGCAAGGATCGGCGCATCGCCTTCACCGGCTCGGCGATGCCGCTGGCGCAGGCTGGCCAGGAATCCGGCGTGGGGCGCTGGCATACGATCCGGCTGACCACGCTGTCGTTTTACGAATACCTGCAAATCAAGCAACTGCCGCTGCCCGCGCTGCCGCCGCTGCGCAGCCTGCGTGAACTGTTCGACTGGCCACAGGCGGATTTTTATCGCGCCAGCGACGGCGCGCGCGCTCATGTGGGGCACTTTCACGAATACCTGCTGCGCGGCGGATTTCCGCAAACTGCGCAGATCGACAGCATCCCGCAGGCCCAGCGCCTGCTGCGCGAAGACATCATCGACAAGGTGCTCAAGCGCGACATGACGGCGTTGTTCGGCGTGCGCCGCATCCTCGATCTGGAACACACCTTCCTGTATCTGTGCCTGCACGATGGCGGCCTGCTCGACATGGTGAATCTGTGTTCCAACCTCGAAGTCAAACGGCCCACGGCGCAACACTTCATCGAATTGCTGGAAGCCACGAATCTGATTTACCGGCTGCCGCCGTTTGGCTATGGCAAGGATGTGCTGCGGGCGCGTTTCAAGGTTTATCTGGCCGATGCCGCCATTGCTCCGGCGGTGATGCTCAAGGGCAAGAGCCTGCTGGAAGATGCGACCGCGCTGGGCATCGCCACCGAAACAGCCGTGTTCAAGCATCTGTTCGCACGTTATTACCGCCAGAGCGTGCGTTTCAGCTATTGGCGCGGCAAGCAGGATCGCGAAGTGGACATGGTGGCGGAGGTGGACGGCGAGATCATTCCCTTCGAGGTGAAGTATCGCGCGCAGCACACCGGCGCACGGGAATTGAAGGGTTTGCTTGAACTGTGCGAGCGCAAGAACATCTCGCGCGGCTATGTGGTGACCAAGTCACTGGATGACTTCGGGCCGATAACGGGGCTCGATGGCGTCAGCGCCACGCAGATCATGCGCGTGCCGGCGGCGCTGCTGTGCTTCTGGATGGGAGCAGCGGAAGTCGCCGCGTGATGCGCGGAATCGACGCTGAAGTCAGCGCAGGTCAAAACTGCCTTTCTTGTCGAACGGAATGCTGCGCAACAACCCCGATGACAGCGACACCTTGCCGGTGAGTTGGTAGTCCAGCTTGTCGAGCTTGCCGCCACCGCCGAGCAGACGAAACAGCGTGCCGGCGATGTTGGCGTTCATGTTCAGATCAAAGTCGGTGGAACCCAGCGCCGGCACGGTGAAGGCGCGTTCGGATTCGCCGGTGGCGAACGCTGCGCCGTTGACGCGCATCTGATAGACGATGCCTTTGACCGGCAGTTCGCGGTCGTTGGGGTTGGTCACGCGCACCGTCAGGCGCAGGCGTTGGCCCGACAGATCACCGCCGAGCATTCTGACGTTGACCACGTCGAGGTCCGGGGCTTTCAGATCGGTGACGCTGCTGCATGCGGCCAGCAGCAGCAACATCGACAGCATCAGCGTGCGCAGTGGTTGCATTGGTTCACATCCTGCCATACAGCCCATTGAGTTCACGATAACGCGCCGCAAGGCCATCAGACAATGCGCCATCGGGCAAACGCCAGCTCCAATTGCCGGTGATCGTGCCGGGGCGGTTCAGGCGCGTGTCGCTGCCAAGGCCGAGCAGGTCTTGCATCGGCAGCACGGTCAGCGCACCCACCGACGCCAGCGCAGCGCGACGCAGCGCATCCACCGCTTCGCTGTCGGCGCGGCCCAGATAGCGGCGCACCAGATCGCGCGTGGGCGATGGCAGGCTGGCGTACCAGCCGGCCAGCGTGTCGTTGTCGTGCGTGCCGGTGTAGACGACGCTGTCGGCTTCGTGACGATGCGGCAGATGCAGATTCAGCGCATCGCCGTCGAAGCCAAATTGCAGCACGCGCATGCCGGGCAGACCATGCCATCGGCGCAGCGCGGTGACATCGGGCGTAATCACGCCCAAATCTTCGGCCACCAGTTCAAGGCTCGGCAGCGCATGCAACGCGGTTCGCAGCAACGCTTCGCCCGGAGCCTTGATCCATTCGCCGCCGCGCGCATTGATGGCATCGGCGGCAACGGACCAGTAGGCGGCAAGACCGCGAAAGTGATCCAGGCGCAGCAGGTCGTAGCGCGCGGCTTGCCAGCGCAGACGCCGCAGCCAGAAGGTGAAGCCGTCCTGCTGCATGTGCGGCCAGTCGTACAGCGGATTGCCCCAGAGCTGGCCGTCTTCGGCGAAGTAATCCGGCGGCACACCGGCCACATGCAACGGCGCGCCATCGGCGTTCAACTGGAATTGTTCGCGCGAGGTCCAGGTGGATACCGAATCCGGGGCGACATAGATCGGCAGATCACCGAACAGGAATACGCCGCGTGCGGCAGCGTGAGCGCGCAGCGCCTGCCACTGTGCATCGAAGCGCCACTGCGCACGCATCGTGGCTTCGATGGGCGCGGCGTATACGCGGCGCGCGGCGGTCAGCGCGATGGGATGACGATCTCGCAGCGGCTCGGGCCATTGCCACCACGGCGCGCGGCGCGCGGCGGAAATGGCTTCAAACAGCGCGTAGTCGTCGAGCCAGTCTTTTGCCTTCTCGCGCCACGCGGCGAAGTCGGCGTCGGTTCCGGGGTCGGGCGCACGCGGGTCGATGTAGCGCTCATCGCCTGCGCGATCCGAGCGCGACCAGTACGGTGAACCATCGGCTCCGGCGGGGACCAGTGGCAAGACTTGCCAGATCGAGAAGCCGGCTTCGGCAAGCCAATCGACGAAGGTGAAAGCTGCTGCGCCCAATGCGCCCTGCCCTTCACGCAACAGCGCAGACACCGGCAGCAGAACACCGGCGCGGCGGCGCGACAGCAAACGCGGCGCGGTGTTCATGCACGCCGCATCACGCCGCCGCCTTCGGGCGCACGCTCGTCGATGCACTGACCCGTGCTGATGGGATGCGCAAGCTCCGCAGGCGCATCCAGATCGAGCGCGTGGTACAGGCTCGTGAGTTGACGGCGATACAGTTCGTCGAAATCGCGCACCGCGCCGGCGGGGTTGTAATCGCCGAACCACCAGAACCAGTCGGAGGCTTCGCA
>JAITMN010000084.1 GCA_031277355.1 Nevskiaceae bacterium
ACGATTGCGCCCTTCACGGCGGCCAACGTCGATGAGAAATACTTTCAATCTGGCGCAAGCAATCCCAATGGCAAGCTTTCGCAGTACGACAGTTGGAGCCCCGAGCAGAAAAACGCCGCAACGCCCGCGAGCATGATCGCGTTCCTGCGCGGGCAGAATCAGTACGAGGCGCGCGTGGACGATGAGCACGAGGGCACGGAAAATCGCCTGTATCGCGCCCGCGATCATGTGCTGGGCGACATCGTGGATTCCTCGCCCACCTATGTGCAGCAGTTGCCGATGCGTTATATCGACGCCGGCTACTCCACCTTCGTCGCATCGCAGACCATGCGCAACGGCATGGTGTACGTGGGCGCCAACGACGGCATGTTGCATGCTTTCGATGCGCAGACGGGCAAGGAAATCTGGGCCTATGTGCCGCAGATGCTCCACCCCACGCTGTACAAACTCGCCGATGCCGCTTACGCGGACAATCATCGCTACTATGTGAATGGCCCGATCAGCATCGGCGATGTTTACGACGGCTCAAGCTGGCACACGATTCTGGTGGCCGGATTGGGTCTGGGCGGCAAGGGCTATTTTGCGCTCGATGTCACCGACCCCACGAGGCCCGCAGCGCTGTGGGAATTCACCGACGCGAACATGGGCTACAGCTACGGCAACCCGGCCATCACGAAGCGGCAGGAAGATGGCAAGTGGGTGGTGCTGTTCGCCTCCGGCTACAACAACGTCAATACCGGCAGCACGGCTGACGAAGCGGCCGGCGATGGCAAGGGCCATCTGTTCGTGCTCGATGCGATGAGCGGCGCGAAGTTGAGCGATCTGGTGACCGATGCGGTCACCGACCCCAACCTCAGCGGTATCGCAAGAGTCAACGGATGGGTGCTCGACCCGCTGCTCGACAACAGCACGCAATACGTTTACGGCGGCGATCTGGCGGGCAATCTGTGGCGCTTCGACATCAACAATGATGAAGTGCTGAAGCTGGGGCAGACCTCGACGGCTGGCGCGCAGCCCATTACCGTGCGGCCCGAGATGGGCGGTGTCCGCGATTCCACCGGCACATTGCATCGTGTGGTGTATTTCGCCACTGGCCGCTATCTGGGCAGCAGCGACCTCAGCGGCACATCGGTGGCGGAGAAGAGCCCGCAGGCGTTGTACGCCATCAAAGACAGCAACAAGTCGCTGAACGTGTTGAAGGACAACACCAATATCGTGGCGCAGACGCTGACGATGGCGGACGGCGTGCCATCCATCACCCCCGCCAACTCCAAGCCGGTGAACTGGGTCAGCAATGACGGCTGGCAGGTGCAATTGCCGGCGGGCGAGCGCGTGAACATCGACCCCCGGTTGCAGTTGGGCACGGTGGCGTTCACGGCCAACAGTCCGGTGGACGACTATTGTTCGATGGGCGGCTCCACCTGGACGTATGCGCTGGATTTCAAAACCGGCGCTGCGGTGTCTGGCTCCAATGGCCGTGTGGGCTTTGCCCATGACGCCAACAACATCGCCACGGGAATGAGGCTGCTGCTGGTGGATGGCGCGCTGGTGGCTGCCGTCTCGGTGGCGGCGGAGAGTCTGGTCGGTGGCGATACCGGTGGCGGCGAGGGCAATTCACCGAGCAACTCGGGTGGTTTGCTGTTCGACCAAACATCGCAGCTCGGAGGCACCACGGGCCAGATTCGACGCGTGGGCTATACCGAGATCAACTAAACTGCGCGCCCCATGGGCGCGCTTTCCTGGATCATCGGCTTCACGCTGCTCGGCGGCGTGGCCAGCGTCTTGCTGGCCAGCCTGTTCCTGCTGCTGCCGGAGCGCACCCGCCTGCGCGCCATGCCCTCGATGGTGGCCTTCGCCACCGGCGCGTTGCTGGCCGCTGCGCTGGTTGGTCTGTTACCCGAAGCCGTGGAGCTTGCCGGTGATGGCGGAGCCGGCAAGGTGGGTATGGGCCTGCTGGTCGGCATCGGCCTGTTCTTCGTGCTCGAAAAGCTGGTGCTCTGGCGGCACTGCCACGACGATCACTGCGAGACGCATGATTTGGCGCCCGCGCAAGAGGCGCATCGCCCGACCGCGCCCGCGCACTCACACGGCGGCCACTCGCATGGCGCGCACGGGCACGGCAGCCACGCGCACGGCCCCGCGCTGCGCCGCAACAGCTCCGCCGCGCTCGTCATCACCGGCGACACGATGCATAACGTGCTCGACGGCGTGCTGATCGCGGCGGCCTTCCTCACCGACATCCGCCTTGGCATCGTCACCGGCCTTGCGGTGATGGCGCATGAAATCCCCAGCGAAGTGGGCAATTTCGCGGTGCTGCTGCATGGCGGCCTCACGCGCACGCAGGCGTTCGGCTGGAATCTGCTCTCCGGCTTGGGCTCGGTGGCCGGCGGCGTGATCGGCTACTTCGCCTTGTCGGCCGTGCTGCCGTGGCTGCCGGTGGCGCTGGCCGTTTCCGCCGCCGGACTGCTCTACGTCGCCGTGGCCGACCTGATCCCCGGCCTGCACCGCCGCACCGACGCGCGCACCAGCGTGGCGCAGGTGCTGCTGAT
>JAITMN010000136.1 GCA_031277355.1 Nevskiaceae bacterium
GGGCGCGTTCTTCATCGACTTCGTCAACGCGCTGCTGATCACGGCGGGGATCAACCTGTTCAAATGAAGCGCCCGCTGGTGATCGCGCATCGCGGGGCCAGCGGCGACTTGCCGGAACACACGCTGCCTGCGTATGCGCTGGCGATCTTGCAGGGCGCGGATTACATCGAACCGGATTTGGTGATTACGCGCGATGGTGTGCTGGTGGCGCGTCATGATGCGGAGCTGTCGGCAACGACGGATGTGGCGGCGCACGCGGCATTTGCTGCGCGGCGAAAGCGGCAGATGATCGACGGACGCGAACTTGAGGGATGGTTCATCGAAGACTTCACGCTCACCGAACTGCGCACGCTGCGCGCCCGCGAGCGCTTTGCCGAGTTGCGGCCACACAGCGCCGCGCATGATGGGCAGTTCGCCATTGCGACCTTCGGCGAGATTCTGGATTTTCTCGCTACCGTGAACGCCGCGCGACGCGATGCGGGGCGTGCGCCGGTGGGTGTATATCCGGAAACCAAGCATCCCACGCATTTTCGCGCACGCGGTTTGCCGCTGGAGCCGCCGCTATTGGCCGAAGTTCAACGCGCGCTGGCCGATGCGCCGCTGTTCATTCAATCGTTCGAGGCGGCGAATCTGATCGCGCTGCGCGGTGAATGCGAGCACCCGTTGGTGCGATTGATAGACCCGGCCGGATCAATGCCCGAGCTTGCGCAAGTGGCGACGTATGCGCAGGCCATCGGCGTACACAAGGATGCCGCCGTCGATCCGATGTCCGGCGCAGCCACCGGCCTCGTTGAACGCGCGTACGCCGCAGGGCTTGCCGTGCATGTGTGGACGGTGCGTGCGGAGAATCGCTTTCTCGGCGCGCGCTGGCGGCAAGGTGATGACCCCGCCGCATGGGGTGACATCGCCGGAGAGATTGCCGCGTTGATCGCCGCAGGCGTTGATGGCATGTTTTGCGATCAGCCGGGAGAAGCGCGGCGGATAGTTCACTTGATCTGAGTTGGATTGCGCGCCAGATTCGTTTCCCTAATTCTTGTGTGATGAGTGCGCAGATTGTCGTGTTAGCCTGCACACATGTCCGAATCCAACAAGCGAACCTATTTCTTCCGTCCCAGTCGAGTAACGGAAGCGGAGCCCATTCTCAATCCAGACGTTGTTGCTACCAATGCGCGTCGCGGCGTCGAGACGACGTTGTTGCTCGATACGAATGTCTTGATTCGCATGGAATACGTAGTGAAAGGTGGCAATAAAAGACATTTACTAAAAGAACATGGTCTTCACAATTTGGTCAATTTGCTCGGTAGATGCCCGCCCAAGAGCATTTGCTTGTCGCCAGGGTTGGCGTTCGAGGAAATGCCGCCAGCGTGTGCCGAAAGGTCTCGCATCTTTTACGAGACGTTTTGCGCTGTACATTTGCCACAATTCATAGATACGCCAAATTGTGATCATCGCGCATTCGCCGGGAAAGATCGTAACTATGGCTATCTTGATCTAGAGCCGGCCAGACAGGCTCTTTTGGCGATCCCGTATACCTCATTGCTTTACCTGATCATCATAGATAAAAGCTTTTCCGGGGGAGCGATTCAAAAATTCAAAGAGTTTCTCCGTCGACTCAGTTGCGATCTGGACATATTGAGCGCCAAGGAAACTGAAATCGCGAAGTATTGTTTTGCTGAGGGCTCTCTTGCGGGGGAAATAAAGGATGTTAGAGACGCATTGCGAGATAATTTCCTCAAAACGAGGGGAAAGAAGTCAAAGCTCATCCAGACGTACGATCAGGCTATCGCAACGGCTTTCAATGGCGCCAATGATTTGGCTTTTATAAACGCCGCCAATATTGTGCAGACGCGTGGGCTTGATGGGGTGCCGCAGGATTGTTGGATAGCCACTTGCGATAAAAAGCTTTTCGCGTTTTCGAGGATTTTTCACTACCTAAATGTGGATGGGGAAGCGGGAAAGTACGCTGTGACTCATGCATTTTCGGAACAGCACCGCGATGAGTATTGGCGACAGGCCGTCTCTGCTCAGCAGATTCTGGGGCTCAGTCGTATGCAATACCATTTGAAGAGAGAGGTGGACCCTTTGTCCCTTCCAGAGCTTGCGAAAGCGGCAATGGACGAGGCGGCTCGCGTTTTCGGCCAGATGACTTGAGCGCCATTTTTGCGCTTGTCAGGAGCCGTCAAGTCTGCAAGCGCCTCGACCCAGGCAGTCAGCCCAAGCCGAGGCGCGCAATCCTCATGGTCCTCAAAACTTCTTCGTCACCGTCACAAATGCACGGCGGCCCACATAGTCGTACTCGCTATACAGCGGCGCGTTGCCCACGCGGTTGTAGACCAGTGAGGAGATGGTGGGAATCTTCGCGTTCCAGACATTGCGGATGCCGGCCGTGATTTCCCAGTTTTCATCGCTGGTGTAGCGCGCCGATATGGCGTGAACGAAATAATCGCTGGTCTTGAAGTCGTAGATGGATTCGCTTTCGATTTCTTCCAGATACTCGTAGCTGTTCATCTTGCCGACCCAATCCACGACGTAGTTGAAGCGCCACTTGTCCATCTGATACGCCAGATCGAAGGTTCCCGACCATTCCGGATAGTTGATGGTGCCGTTCCATTCGATGACCGGATCATCCGGGAACAGTTGGAAGTCCTGTTTGCGGAACTGCGTTGCATTGGCGTTGAAGCGCAGATTGCCCGGCCCGACCTGCCGTTCCCAGCGCAGGGAGTAGTCGAATCCCGTGGTCACCTGCGTGGCGATGTTGGTGTAGGCGTCGGAAACCGACAGCGCCAGCGTGGTGGGATCGCGCGTGACCAGACGGCAGAAGCCCTCATTCGGATCAAAGGTTGGATCGACGTAACACAGATCGAGAATGGAGGCTGCACCGACCTGCGAGACGCCGTTCTTGATCTTGATGTCGAAGTAATCAAGCGCCAGTGACAGCCGTCCCAGCGAACCGATGTCGTGCTGGACGATCACGCCCACCGTCAGGTTGTCGGAGGTTTCTGCTGCCAGACCAGAGCCCGCGCCACCCTCCGAGTTCACGCGGATGGATTGAGTCTGGCGGAACTCCGGATCGCTTATCTGGGTGGCGCAGTTGGCGGTGAGCGTGCTGGCCGGCAAGGTGCCGTATTCATAGCAGGGATCGCCCTGTGCCGAGAGAAATCCGCTGGTGGCGCCCTGGAATTGCTCAAACAGCGCGGGTGCGCGGAACGAGGTGCCGAGCGTGGCGCGGAACGACAGCCAATCCACCGGCGCATACATCGCGGCGATCTTGTAGGTCATGTCATCGCCGTAGGAATCGTAGTCGGTCCAGCGCAGGGAGCCGTTCAGCGTCAGGTTGTCGGCCAGCAGTTTGTCGCGCAGCAGCGGAATTTCGATCTCGGTGTAGATTTCCTTCACATTGTCTTTGCCGCGAGTGGGAGCCGAGACGGTGAGGTTGTAGAGATTGCCCGCGACGCTGTTGGGATCGGGCGAGTCGTTCATTTGCTGGCGGCGATATTCCAGACCCAGCACGCCCTGCATTTCGCCTGCGGGCAACGTGAACAGCGGACCATCGAAGGTGAGGTTGGCCAGCGTTTCCTTGTAGCGCGTGCTGCCATGCACCGGGCGGAAGATGTAGTCCTTGAAGTCTTGCGGCAGCACGCCCCCCACCGTCTGACTGCTCAGCGGCGGGAATGGGATGCAGCGTTCGGCCGGAGAATCGATGTTGATGCGGCAGGTCAGGCCATCGCGGACCAGTTGCGCGTCGGTTCCGGTTGGTGCGGCGACCACGTCGCTGGCATAGGTGACCCGGTCGGTGAGGAACGATTGCACGTCGTAGGTGGCGTCGGAGTCGGCGTAGGCAATGAGGCCGTCGTAGCGCCAGCCGGTCAGCGGCGTGACATTGCCGCGCAGGCCGATGGTGGCCTTGATGAAATCCACCCTCTGCTGGCTGTGATCGTTGCCAAAGCCCACGAAGGCGCGCACGCCCACCCGTTCGCCATCGCTGGTGCCTTGATCGGGGCCGAAGTTGGAGTCGGCCAGATTGTCGGGAATCAAAGGACTGCCCAGACGGTAGTCCATACTCAGTTGGCGGTAGTTCACCTGACTCGAATCGCGACGGTTGGCAAGAACTTCGCTGTAGAGCTGCGCATCGCCGAGGGTTTGCAGGTCATACGACCCTTGAGCGAAGAACGTGGTGACTTTGGCCGGCGAGATCAGGCTCTCATTCAACATTCGCGGCTCGAAGGTGTCGCGCACGTTGATGTTGTTCGTGCCGCCGCCAACGCCTTCGAAACCGACCAAGCCGGTGGTTATTGCGGAGTTGGGCCGCCAGCGATTGAAACTCGTACCCACCGAACCGGCTGCGCCGACGCCGGTCAGCGCCTGAGTGCCGATGGTGTTGATCGTCACGCCGTTGGAGCCCGTGCCGGTGATCGGATAGCACTTGGGCTCTCCGGTGAGCGGGTCGATGAAGTCCAGCACTTCGCCGGTTTCCGGATCGCTGAACTGATCGGTGTTGCAGCGGGTCCATGCGCGGTCGGCGAGCGTGAGGTCCTGGCGCTGGTAGTACTCGGCCGAAGCCGAGAAGCGCCAGCGATCACCCGACAATCCGCCGACAACGGAAAGACGGGTCTCGTCGCCGCCTATGCCTTGCGGAGCGGTGTAGCGGCCTTCAAACGTCAGACCTTCGATGTTCGTGTCGGTCACCACGTTGACCACACCGGCGATGGCGTCGGAACCATAGACCGACGAAGCACCGTCGCGCAGCACTTCCACGCGATTGACGATGGCGTTGGGCAACACGTTCAGGTCGGCTGATCCCACCGCGCCGCGCGTGCCGGATGGCGCCACGCGCCGGCCATTGATCAGCACCAGCGTGCGGCCCGCGCCGAGGTTGCGCATCGACAGTGTGTTCGCGCCCGGCCCGCCATCGGTGACATAGCCGCCGAAGGCGTTGTTGATCTGCGCGCCGCCATTGGTGACGCCCGTGCTTTGCAGCGCTTCGGTGATGGAGGAGAAACCCGCCGAATTCACGTCGTCGCGCGTGATGACGACCAGCGGCGCAGGGGAATCGAAAGTGGTGCGGCGAATACGCGAACCGACGACGACGACTTCACCCAGACCTTCGGGTTCTTCGGCTTGAGCTTCGGGGTTGGGTGCGGCGGCATCGGCCGACCAAGCTACTCCCCCAGCCCCCGCGAGAAGCAGCGCGCCCAAGGCGGTGGTTGAGACAGGGTGCTTGAGTTTCCAGTCTGCTTTCATCACGAGTCTCCATGTGCCCGCGAAATAGCGCTTACCCGAAGACTATGGCTGATTGTGTGAATGGCGACAACTGGGCGATGGTTATCAAATGAGGGTTGTTATTTCCTCTCCACATCCTCAACGAGGCGGCAGACCAGGTCGATGGAGCGACGCAGCGTGTCGGTATGGCCCACATATCCCTGTACGGCTTGCTCTGCGCGCTTGCGCAGTACGCGCAGCGGGAAGTGGCCGTCGGGGGACCATTCGGGCAGGTTGTCGCGGGCGATTTCGATGCGTGCTCCAACGGCCGATGCCAAGGCGTTGAGTGTTGCCACACAGCAGTCTGCGGTGAGCTGATCTTCAGATCAACTGCCTTGCAGCGCCGCCGCAAGCTCCGCCAGCACGCTTGCCGTATCCGGCCGCACGCCGCGCCATAGAAAGAAAGATTCGGCAGCTTGCTCCACCAGCATGCC
>JAITMN010000214.1 GCA_031277355.1 Nevskiaceae bacterium
ATGATAAGGACATCCCCTCACCTTTCCACGCCCGCCTGACCACTGCGCAGCGATGCGGCAAAAAATCGCCAACCTGCTCGATACCACGTTCTTCGGCGCGCACACGCAGCGCAAGGGCGCGGTGCCTGCGATGTGGCGCGTGCTGCGCTATCCCTACGCCATTCTGCGCGATCTGTTTGGCGGTGAGCTGAATCTGCGCGCTACCGGCCTCGTGTACGCCACGCTGCTGGCGCTGATTCCCGCGCTGGCGTTGAGCTTTGCGGTGCTGGGCACCTTCGGCGCGTTCGGCGATGTGGAGGCGCTGATGCGGCGATTCCTCGAACCGCTGGGACCGGAAGAAGCGCCGCTGATCGCCGATCAACTGATGCAATTTGCAAGGAACGTGCGCAGCGGTCTGGTGGGCGCAGTGGGTCTGGCGCTGCTGTTGTGGACGCTCGTCGGCACGGTCAAGCGCATGGAAGACAGCCTGAACTTCGTGTGGCGCGTACCGCGCGCGCGCAGTCTGCTTCGCCGACTGGTTGAATACGTCGCGCTGCTGGTGATCGGGCCACTGGCGGTGGCCACGGTGATCGGCTTCTCGCGTCTGGCCGTGAACAGCGTGGCCAGTCACACACCGGCGGAGCTGACGCCCACGCCTGCGTTCACGCATCTGATCTTCGAGCTTGCCCCCTACGCGCTGATCACGATGCTGTTCACCGCGCTGTATCTGTTGTTGCCGAACACGCGCGTGCGATGGATACCGGCGCTGATCGGCGGTTTGATCGCCGGCATTGCCTGGGCCTTTGCGGGCAAGCTGTTCACGGCGCTTGTGATCTACACCACACGGCTGGCGCTGGTGTATGCGGGGTTTGCGTTCATCGTCGCACTGCTGCTGTGGATTTATCTGGGCTGGCTGATTTTGCTCGCGGGCGCGCAATTGGCGTTTTATGTGCAGAACCCCAACTATCTGCGGCTAGGTCACGCGCCGCTGCGCCTGTCGCATCGCGAACAGGAAAAGCTTGCGCTTGAAATCATGCTGCGCGTGGGCCGCGCGCATCGCGACGGCGCAGCCGCATGGAGCATCGAAGGCTTGAGCCGCACGCTGGCGTTGCCGGGCATCGCGATATCCGACGTGGTGCGAAAGCTGGAAAGCGAAGGCATCCTCACGCGCACCGACGATGACTTCCTGTTCCCCGCGCGGGACATCGGCAACATCACGTTGACGCAGGTGATCGACGCGATGCGCATCCACGGAACCGGTCGGCTGCCGCAACCGCAACCCACGACGCCCGCCGTCGCAGCAGTGATGGCGCAATTGGGCACGGCATGGCGCAACGCCGCCGGCGGACGCACGGTGCGCGATCTGGTGGATTCGGAAGAGGTGGATTCCGACGAGGCAGATTCGGGCAGCGGCTAATTGCCCGCAATCATCATCTCGTCGATCAACACCGAGCCGGTGCGAATCGCGCCATGCGGGTCGATGTCCGAACCAATCGCGCGAATACCCAGCAGCATCGGCTTCAGGTTGCCGGCAATCGTGACTTCATGCACCGGATACGCGATCTCGCCGCCCTGCACCCAGAAGCCCGACGCACCGCGCGAGTAGTCGCCGGTCACGCCATTCACGCCCTGCCCCATCAGTTCGGTGATGTACAACCCCTCGCCCATCGCATGCAGCAATTGCGGCAGCGACAACGCACCCACGTCGCTGCTGACCAGCAGGTTGTGGATGCCGCCGGCATTGCCGGTGGTGTGCATGCCGAGCTTGCGCGCCGAATAGCTGCCCAGCACATAGCGTTGCAGCGCGCCGTTGGTGACCAGATCGCTGTCGCGCGTGGTCACGCCTTCGGCGTCGAAGGGACTGCTGGCCATCGCACGCGGAATATGCGGACGTTCGCGCAGATGCAGCCCCGGCGGCAACACGCGCTCGCCGATGGACTCGGGCAGGAACGTGAGCTTGCGATACTGACTCGTGCCGCGCACCGCACCGATCAGGTGACCGTAGAAACCCCGCGCCAATTCGGCAGCGAACACCACCGGCGCGCGGCGCGTGCCAATCTGCCGCGCGCCCAAGCGCGCAATGGCGCGCTCACCGGCGCGAAGGCCGATGGCTTCGGCCGTTTCCAACTCGCGCGGCGAACGCGCGGCGGAGTACCAATAGTCGCGCTGCATGTCCTCGCCCGACTGCGCCAGCAGCACACAACTCAAGCTGTGGCTGGTGCTCGGGTACCCTGCGATGAAACCATGCGTGTTGCCATACACGCGCACGCCGCGATGCGTGGACACCGACGCGCCTTCTGAATTCGTCAGCCGCTTGTCGAGCCCAAGACCCGCCGCTTCGCAGCGCCGCGCCAGTTCGATGGCCTCCTCCGGCGTCAGTTCCCAGGGATGATCCAGCGACAGATCGGGAATCACTTGCGCCATATCCGCCGCATCGGCAAGACCGGCGTATTCATCACGCGCGGTGCGCTGGGCGATGCTGCATGCCTTGCACACCATCTCGCGCACGGCTTCCGGTCGCAGGTCGGCACTGCTGGCCGCGCCCTTGGCCTGGTCGATGTAAACGGTGATGCCCAAGCCCCGATCGCGCTGGTATTCGATGGTTTCGACTTCGCCCAGCCGCACCGTGACGTTCAGCCCTTTTTGCAGACTGACGTCGGCTTCGGCTTGCGTGGCGCCGGCTTTGCGGGCTTCCTCCAACGCAAAGGCGACGATGTTCGATAATTCGGGGATGCGTGATGCGTCGACGGCCTGGCTCATCGGGCACACTATAAGCCATGAACGACGAGCAATACGACGACCACGACGACCGGCCGAGCAAAAGCGCCCGCAAACGCGAAGCCCATGCGCGGCAAAAGCTCGGCGAACGGCTGGTGCAGATGCGTCCGCAGGACGTGGCGGGACTGCCGCTGCCCGAACCGCTGCAAGAGGCGATCTCGGAGGCGCGACGGCTGGCGAGCCGGGGCGCGCGGGCCCGGCAATTCCAGTACATCGGCAAGCTGATGCGCGACGTGGACCTGCCGCAGGTCGAAGCGGCGCTGGCTGCCCTCGAAGCGGCCCGAAATCCGCGTGGTAAACTGGCCCGATGAAGCCGCTGGTCGGAATCATCATGGGGTCCCAGTCCGATTGGGAAACCCTCAAGGTTGCCGACGAGATTCTCGGCACGCTGGGCATTGCCCACGAGGTGCGCGTCGTGTCGGCGCATCGCACGCCTGATCTGCTCTTTGAATATGCCGCTGCGGCCGAATCGCGCGGGTTGCAGGCCATCATCGCGGGCGCGGGTGGCGCAGCGCATCTGCCGGGCATGACGGCGGCCAAGACGC
Source organism: Nevskiaceae bacterium (assembly GCA_031277355.1). GTDB lineage: Bacteria > Pseudomonadota > Gammaproteobacteria > Steroidobacterales > Steroidobacteraceae > ZC4RG30. The sequence goes on from JAITMN010000214.1 coordinate 3,303, forward strand.
GCGTGCCGGTGCTGGGCGTGCCGGTGCAGTCCAAGGCGCTCAATGGCATGGACTCGCTGCTGTCCATCGTGCAGATGCCGCGCGGTATTCCGGTAGCCACGTTCGCCATCGGACCGGCGGGCGCGGCCAACGCGGCGCTGTTCGCGGCGGCGATCATCGCGCTGCGCGATCCGGCGGTGGCAGCCTCGCTGGAACGGATGCGCCGCGAACAGACCGACGCGGTGCTGGCCAACGCCGATCCGCGCCAGAGCTGACCCGGCCATGACGATAGGCGTGCTCGGCGCGGGGCAACTGGGCCGGATGATGGCGCTGGCCGGGTACCCGCTGGGCCTTGATTTCCTGTTTCTCGACCGCGAAGCCGGCACGCCGGCGCATCAGGTCGCCCCCTCGCTGCTGGGCAGTTTCACCGACCCGGCGCTGCTCGACGAACTGGCCGCGCGCTGCGACGTGGTGACGGTGGATTGGGAGAACGTGCCCGCTGCGGCGCTGGAACGGCTGGGCGCGGGCACGCGCATTGCGCCGCCGCCGGCCGCGCTGGCCGCCGCGCAGGACCGGCTGGAAGAAAAAGCGCTGTTCCGGCGGCTGGGCATCCCCACCAATCGCACGCAGCCGGTGGATAGCCTCGCCGACCTCGAAGCCGCAGTGAGCGCCATCGGCCTGCCCGGCGTGCTGAAAACGCGGCGTCTGGGCTACGACGGCAAGGGGCAGGCCGTGCTGCGCCGCAAGGCCGACATCGGCGCGGCGTGGGATGCGCTGGGCACCGCGCCGCTGCTGTACGAGCAGATGATCGACTTCGACTACGAGGTGTCGATCATCGGCGTGCGCGGGCTGAACGGGCAGATCGCCGTGTATCCGCTGAACCGCAACCTGCACCGCGACGGCATCCTGCGGCTGACGCGCGCGCCGTGGCGTGCGCCGAAGGTGGAAGCCGCCGCGCAGCGCCACGTGCGCCGCGTGCTGCGCGCCTTCGATTACGTGGGCGTGCTGACCATCGAGTTTTTCGTGACGAAGGGCGGCGTGCTCGCCAACGAGATGGCCCCGCGCGTACACAACAGCGGGCACTGGACCATCGAAGGGGCGGTGACCAGCCAGTTCGAGAACCATATTCGCGCCATCAGCGGGCTGCCGCTGGGGGCAACCGTCGCACGCGGACACAGTGCGATGCTGAATCTGATCGGCCGCCTGCCCGACCGCGCGGCGCTGCTGGCCCAGCCGGGGCTGCACTGGCACGACTACGGCAAAAGCCCCCGCGAGGGGCGCAAGCTGGGCCATCTGACGGTGGTCGAGGCCACGGCGGCGGCGGCGGATCGTCGCGCCGCCGCACTGCTGCGAAGGCTCGGGTAAGATTTAGAACGTGTACATCGAACAGTTCAAACTCAGGGACCTGCCCTTCCGGCTCAGCCCGGACCCGCAATTTCTCTTTCTGAGCAAAAGCCATGCGCGCGCCAAGGCGTACATGGAGTCCACGATCTGGTTCACCGACGGCTTTGTCGTCATCACCGGAGAGATCGGCTCGGGCAAGACCACGCTGATCGAAACCTTCCTGCGCGAACTGGAGAAGGACGTCGTCGTCGCGCAGATCAATCAGACGCAGGTCTCGGCGGTGGAATTCCTGCAAGCGGTGCTGGTGCAGTTCGGGTTCACGCCGTTCAAGATGAAGAAGGCCGAACTGCTGGCGACGCTGAATGATTTTCTGGTCGAGCAGTACGCGGCCGGGCGCAAGGTGCTGCTGATCGTCGATGAGGCGCAGAACCTGAACATGCGCGTGCTGGAGGAAGTGCGGCTGCTCTCCGGCGTGGAAACCACTCAGGACAAAGTGCTGCGCATCATTCTGGCCGGTCAGCCGGAACTGAACGACAAGATCGACTCGCCCGAGTTGGTGCAGTTGGCGCAGCGCGTGCGGCTGCGTTTTCATCTGACGGCGCTGAGCGCAGACGACATGAAAGCCTATGTGCTGCACCGGTTGGAAGTGGCCGGGTCGGGCGGACGCGCGATCTTCGCCGACGGCATCTGGCCGCTGCTGTATCGCTACACCGGCGGCGTGCCGCGACTGATCAACACGCTGTGCGAAACGGCGATGATGGCGGCGTACAGCGGCGACCGCGATCAGGTGCTGGCGGAGGACATCGAGTCGGCCATCGAAGAACTGCGCTGGCCGGAGTATGCGGCGCGGCGGCCCAAGGCCAAGGCGAGGATTGCGCAGGAGGACGCGCCTGCGGACGATGCGCCTGCCGTTGGCGCGCCGATCGCCCCTGTGCGGATCGCCGACACGCCGCTGGCGGCGGCATCGCCATCAGCCGTCGCGGTTGCCAGGCCGGAGCAGGCCGGGCCGGGGCTGTACATCGGCGCGGGCGAAACCGGCTCGGCGCGGCAGCATCCGGATGCGCCGCTGGCGCGGCTGATGGTGTCGACCGCAGGCCGGACGATGGGTGAACTGCCGCTGCACGTGGGCCGTCTGGTGATCGGGCGCACATCCGACAACGACTTGCAGATCGACAGCCGCTTCGTGAGCCGTCACCACTGCCAGATCGTCACGAAGACCGGCTCCTGCGTCATCGAAGACCTGAACAGCACCAATGGCATCGTCGTGAAGTCCAAGCGCGTACGTTCGCACAACCTGAACGACGGCGATGTAGTGACGATTGGCAAGTACGATCTGCTGTATGTGGATGAGCGCACTCGCGTGTCCAGCGGCGACACAGGCCAGCATACGGTGAGCACGGGGATGTATCAGCAAGCGCCGGCTGCGGACGACGCTTCGTCGGAAGACGATGCTGCGCCGGAAGACGACGCCGAGTTGGAAGACGACGTCGAGTCTGAAAGCGACGACCGTTAAGCCGGGCGTCGCGCCAGCAGATCAGGCGTGATGTCGGCGATGGACTTCACTCCCGTCAACGTCATCGCCACGCGCATTTCTTTTTCGATCAGCGTCAACAGATTTTCCACACCCGCCTGACCGGCCGTGGCGAGCGCATAAATGAACGCGCGGCCCAGCAGCACGGTGTCGGCGCCGAGTGCAATCATCCGCACCACATCAAGGCCGGTGCGCACGCCCGAGTCGGCCAGAATCGTGGTCTGCCCCTTCACCGCATCGACAATGGCGGGCAGCGCACGCGC
>JAITMN010000291.1 GCA_031277355.1 Nevskiaceae bacterium
TGGCCTGGAGCGTGCAGACCGTTGACCCGAAAGACGGCGCAACCATCACCGGCGCGCCGCGCGTGTTCGACGACAAGGTCATCATCGGCTTTGCCGGCGGCGACTTCGGCGCGCTGCGCGGCTACGTCACCGCCTACGACGCGCAAACCGGCGAGCAGCGCTGGCGTTTCTACTTCGTTCCCGGTCAGCCCGGCACGAAGGATGGCGCGGCCTCCGATGAGGCGATGGAAATGGCCGCCACCACCTGGACCGGCGAATGGTGGAAATACGGCGGCGGCGGCGCGGCGTGGAATTCCATCACCTGGGACCCGGAGTTTCGCCGCATTTACGTAGGCACCGGCAATGGCACGCCGATGAACTGGAAGATTCGCAGCCCCGAAGGTGGCGACAACCTGTTCATCGCCTCCGTGGTTGCGCTCGATGCCGACACCGGCCGTTATGTGTGGCACTACCAGACCGCGCCCGGTGATTCCTGGGACTACGATTCGGCCACCGACATGACGCTGGCCACGCTGACCATCGACGGCGCTCCGCGCAAGGTGATGCTGCACGCAGCGAAAAACGGCTTCATCTATGTGATCGACCGCGCCGACGGCAAGCTGGTGTCGGCGGAGAAACTGGGCACCGTCACCTGGGCCGAGCGCGTGGACCTTGCCACCGGCCGTCCCGTGCTCGCCCCCGGCGCGAAGTACGAGCAGCAGAACATCCTGCTCTGGCCCAGCTTCCAGGCCGTTCATCATTGGACTCCGCAGGCATTCAGCCCCGTCACCGGCCTGCTGTATGTGCCCACGCTTGAGATGCCCGCCGAGTTCGGCGATCAGGGCGTGGACCGCGCGCACTTCAACCCCACGCCCGGCACGCCGGAGTTCACCGGCCTGACGCTGGGCGCGGGCGATGTGCCCGCCGACGCCGGTCATAGCGTGCTGCGCGCATGGGACCCCGTGGCCGGCAAGCAGGCGTGGCAAGTGGAAACAATGGGCGTATCCAACGGCGGCGCGCTCGCCACCCGTGGCGGACTCGTGTTTCAAGGCTTGGCCGATGGCTATCTGCACGCTTATTCGGCGCAAGATGGCAAAGACCTGTGGCAGTTCTTCGCCGGCGTCGCCGTCACCGGTGTGCCGATCACCTACAGCGTGAACGGCAAGCAATACATCACGATCACCGCCGGCCCGCTCGGTGGCTCCACCGCCGGCTTTGGTTCGATCTCGGCGCGCTGGGGCTGGGACTCGCGCCTGCATCCGCGCCGTCTGCTCACCTTTGCGCTCGATGGTGCGGCGACGCTGCCGCCCACACCGCCGCGTCAACCCGCCGTGCCCTTGCCCGCGCCGGAGTTCAACGTGAACGCCGCGCTGGTGAAGACTGGCGAAGCGCTATATCCCAAGTGCGTGCTGTGTCATGGCATGGGCGTGGTGTCCGGCGGCATCGCGCCCGACCTTCGCGCTTCGCCGGTGCCGTTATCTGCCGAAGCCTTCACGCATGTGGTGCGCGATGGGTCATTGCTCGAACGCGGCATGCCGACGTTCCCCGAGTTGGATGATGGGCAACTGCAAGCGTTGCAGCACTTCCTGCGGCAGAAGGCGCGGGATGCAGCGGCGGGGCAGTAGCCAACGCAACCCGTTGTTCAATTCGATTTACTCTCACACGGGGCGCGAATCCAGCGCCCCGGAGAAGCCGGGCGAAAGGTTGCGCAGTTCAGCCTGGATTCACATGGCCTGCATTAATTTTCAAAGGGCGACAAATCCATAACTGCTCTGAAGCAGAAAATCAGGAGGCCCTAAAATGAAAAGACTGTCTGCGATCGCGCTTGCGCTGTCATTGGCTGCTTGTTCGCGTGTTCCACAAGCCGACTATGTTGGCGTTTGGGAAGTTGAAGGTGACGATCCAAAAACCCTTGAAATCACGCAGTCCGGCGACAGCTATCTGCTGCAGGATTTGAGGGATGACTCAAAAAACAATTCTCCGGATCCCCTGTTGGTTCAGGGTTCTCAACTTGTTTATTTCGTCATTCCCCTGGCTCTTTCCGACGACAAGAACACGCTGTTCTTCAACGACCAATCCTATGCAAGAGTTTCTGCGTCTGACGGCAAGGTGCTCAAGCAACAGATAGCAGAGTCCATTGCACAATGTCGAAAGCTCGATGAGGGCTTCGATAGTGAAGTCGACAAGCTCAAAAGTCTTGATGAGAAAAGCAACTTGACTCGTGAATACGTGGAACGCGCCAAGAAGATACCCAACTGCTATGGCGGCGCAGATATCGGCTATGCAATGCTGTTCCTCAAATACAGGAACTGATGTACCGCCTGTCCAGGCTCAAACAACCAAACGCTACCGTGTTTAACAAGGGGGATTTATGCGTCTACTGTTGGCTATTTTTTTGCCGTTCATCGCTTTCTTCACCATTGGCCGTCCCATTGCCGGTGTTATCTGCCTCATCCTGCAGATCACCCTGATTGGTTGGCTGCCCGCCGCTATTTGGGCGGTGTATGCCTTGGGGCAATACAAAACCGACAAGAAAATTCAGGCGGCATTGGCAGGTCAAAAGCCATAACGCGAGGCGGCCTGACCTTTCGTTTGAGCGGGCCCGCTGAGGCGTGCCCGCTCAACCGCTGCCGCGTCAGTGACTGACCTGTAACCATTTGATTCAGGAAAAAACCGGGAGTAGTGTCAAACAGCGCCAAGGCTTTCATCTGGGAGCAGGGATATGCAACGTATTTGCGTATGGGCGGCGACCTTTTTCCTGTCGACGTGTGTCGCTGGGTTGTCGCAAGCACAGGTGGTGTCACCAGCCGTTGGCGGGGTAACGACCTCACAGGAAGAATTGGACCAAGTCATAGTGCGAGGTGGCCCGAAAGCGCTGGCCGCGCTTCGACAGGAAATGGTTCGCGTGGAAGACAATTTCTTTGAGCGTTACAACGAGCTCAACCCCATAGACGACTTTGATGT
>JAITMN010000273.1 GCA_031277355.1 Nevskiaceae bacterium
TGCGCGGCGCGTTGAAGCGCGGGTTCGGCGGCGGCGCGGCAGCTTCGGCGGCGGGCAGTGCGCCCAGCGCCGCGCCAGCCAGCGCGGTGGTGAGCAGTGCCCGGCGGTTGATGTACAGCGATTCGGAAGTGATTTCCGATGGCAGGATACGGTTGCTGCGGTTCATGGGGTGGCTCCGCTTCGAAGGTTGTACGCTGATCTTACCGCGTTACTCGCGCCATTGGACGTGTTGTATGCCCGGTTGGTTCAACTGGCGGGCCAGACGGGGGGGCGCGTTGACGTAGACGCATTGCTCGCACAGCCGCATGTGCTCGACATCGGCCGGGCTGTTGCCATACGCAATCGTGGCAAGACCGGGCCGGTCGGCGCGCAGGCGTTGCAGCACCAGCGTCTTTTCCGCGCCGTAGCGGTTGGGACCGGCCAGATGCCCGTCCAAGCGCTCGCCGTTCCAGAGCGCTTGCGTGCAGATCGTCAGATTGACGCCCAGTTCCTCGCCGATGCGCGGCACGTACACATCGGGGCTTGCCGACAGCAGCACCACTTCTTCGCCATGCAGCCGATGCATGCGCAGCGCCTCCACCGCGTCGTGAAACGTGCCGTGCGCAACGATGTGCTGCGCGAATTCCCGCGACCAGTCGTCGATGGCCTTGCGCGGCAGACCGGCAAACAGCCCGTGCATCACCGCGCCTTTCAACTCGCCGCGCTGTTCACCGCGCAGGCTGTCGCGGCTTCGCGGCCCGAACGCATAGCTCAGCAGCGGGCCGAGCAGCAGCGGCACGCGCAGATAACGCAGCGGGTGACGCCGCAGCAGGCCCAGCGTCCACGGCAGGAAGCTGTCGCGGCGCGTGATCGTGCCGTCCAGATCGAACAGCGCGAAGCGCGTCGCGGCAGCCATCGCGGGGCTTGCTTCAGGCCGCCTTCGCCGGCGCCGCCAACTGACGCAGCACGTAGTGCAGGATGCCGCCGTGCCGGTAGTAGTCGCGCTCCTTCGGCGTGTCGATGCGCACACGCGCTTCGAACTTCACGCTGCTGCCATCCTCGCGCTGCGCCGTAACGGTAACGGTGCGCCGTGAGGCATCGCTGCCGCCTTCGATCGAATACACCTCGCGGCCCGTCAGCCCCAGCGACTGCGCGTTCTGATCGGGCAGGAATTGCAGCGGCAGCACGCCCATGCCGATCAGATTCGAGCGATGGATGCGCTCGAAGCTCTCGGCGATCACCGCCTTCACGCCCAGCAGCATCGTGCCCTTGGCGGCCCAGTCGCGCGAAGAACCCGTGCCGTATTCCTTGCCGGCGAGGATCACCAGCGGTGTGCCTTCGGCCTTGTATTTCATCGCTGCGTCGTAGATCGACAACTGCTCGCCCGAAGGAATATGCAGCGTCACGCCGCCTTCGGTGCCGGGCAGCAGCAGATTGCGCAGACGGATGTTGGCGAACGTGCCGCGCATCATCACTTCATGATTGCCGCGCCGCGCGCCGTATTGGTTGAAGTCTTTTTGCTGCACGCCCTGATCCATCAGGTAACGCGCGGCGGGGCTGGACTTGGCGATGTTGCCCGCAGGAGAGATGTGATCGGTGGTCACCGAATCACCCAGCAGCGCCAGCGCGCGTGCGCCGCTGATGTCGGCGGAGGGCGGCGGCGTCATCGTCATGCCATCGAAGTAGGGCGGATTGCGCACATAGGTGGAGGCGTCGTCCCAGTCGTACACATTGCCCGTGGGCACCTTGATCGCGCGCCAACGATCATCGCCGTCGAACACATTGGCGTAGCTGCGCGCGTACATCGTTGAGGTGATGAACCTGTGCACGAAATCGGCCACTTCTGCGGGGCTGGGCCAGATGTCCTTGAGGAACACATCCTTGCCTGATGCGTCTTGTCCCAGCGGTTCGTTGTTCAGGTCTTTGTCGAGCGTGCCGGCCAGTGCATAGGCGACCACCAGCGGCGGCGAGGCCAGATAGTTCTGCCGCACCTGCGGATGCACGCGGCCATCGAAGTTGCGATTGCCCGAGAGCACCGAGCAGCCGATCACATCGCCGGCCTGCACTGCGGCGGCAATCTCCGGCTTCAACGGACCGCTGTTGCCGATGCAGGTGGTGCAGCCATAGCCCACGAGGTTGAAGCCGATACCGGCCAGTTCATCGAGCAACCCGGCGGCGGTGAGATAGTCGGTGACGACGCGCGAGCCGGGCGCAAGGCTGGTCTTCACCCAAGGCTTGCTCGTGAGGCCCGCACGACGCGCATTGCGCGCAACGAGACCGGCGGCGATCAGTACATAGGGATTGGAGGTATTCGTGCAACTGGTGATCGCGGCGATCAGCACTGCGCCGTCTTTGACTTCAAAACTCCTGCCATCCACGGTTGCGCTGGCCGCGCCGGTGGCATCGGCGTTGCGTTGCTTGCGCTCTTCGGCCTGCTTCGCATACGCGGTGCGAAACGCGCTCTGCGCCGTGCGCAGCGGCACGCGATCCTGCGGACGGCTCGGACCGGCAAGGCTCGGCTCCACGGTCGACAGATCAAGCTCCAGCACGTCGGTGTAGTCGGCGGCCTTCGCGCCGTTCACGCGCCACATGCC
>JAITMN010000297.1 GCA_031277355.1 Nevskiaceae bacterium
GCGCTGGATGTCACGATACAAAAGCAGATATTGGAATTGCTGCTGCAATTGGTGGAGCGGCACAACCTGAGCATGCTGTTCATCTCGCACGATCTGGCCGTGGTGCGGTATCTGTGCGACCGCGTGATGGTGATGCGTCAGGGCAGGCTGCTGGAATCGGCGGCGACGGAGAAGCTGTGGGCCAGTCCGCAGCAGGCGTATACGCGGGAATTGCTCAGGGTGGCGGTTGACGGTATTCGATGAGGTGCATGCGGGTGCCGGGGGAGGCGAAGATTGCCACCTGGCAATAGCCGCTTTCCGATGCCCCCATTTTGATGATTGCGGGGATTTGTGCGGGGTCGTTATAGCCGATATCAGGTCCGCTACAGTGGACGATCAACTGCGTTATCGCGCCGCCCTCGACGTCCCGCACGGCGAGGTAGGGAAGCAGCGCGAGATGTGTCCAATGTCCGGACTCGTCAACCTGCACCGTGCCAGTGAGGCTGGGGGCCGACTTGAGGCGCACGAGAATTTTCTCGGCTTCCGATGTGATGACATCTGCTGCGTCGATCTTGCCAAGGGCTCGCAGGTACGCATAGGACTGGGCCGCTTCGAAGTCCAATCCCTGTGATGCCGCCAATATGAAGCGAAGCCGCAGCAGCTGGTCGGTCATTTCGCCGGGCAGCAAAAAATCCTGTTCCGACAGATCCAGTTTTTCGTCGCTTAGCGGGTTGAGGTCGTTGAGCTTGGGACGTACAGGATCCGTAGCAGCACGCGCGGCATCGAGGGCGGCGTGCATCTTCCCGGTGCGAGCCAGTGTGTTGGCCAGAGTGGCTTGCAGCACCGCGTATTCGTAGTTGAGTTTCGCTTTTTCGGTGAGCATCCATTGCGCATGATGGTGCGCACCCGGGAAGTCGCGCGCGTCAAGCAGCTTGACTACCTTGTCGATCTCTTCGCGAAATTCCCGAGTGATGCCCGGTTTCATATTCATGCTGAAGCGCACAGGCAAGCGCAGGCCCTGTAAAGCGACGGGCTCGCCGTTCTCCATGGCGGGGTTAAAGCGAACCGATTGGGATACCCAACGCTTGACTGCCGGACCGAAAATATCGACATGGAATCCATCAGGATCGATGCGGACATTAGTCGGCTTGCCCGATGCATCCAAGTCGAAGCGCGCAAACACCAAGCCTTCCATGCCTCTCCTTTGCGCGTTCTCGGGGTAGGCAAGCTCTTTGCTTGATCCTGACGCGATTGACGGGCGGCGTGGCGACGTTACTGGATTACCGATCACTTTCGGTGGCGTATAGGTGTTCGCCGCCGATTCGGCGGGCGCATCCTGCGCCAGCGCAGGCTGTGCGGTGCAGGCGAGCAGTAGCGGCAGCAGCAACCAGCGCAAAGCTTTCATGACGCCCCCATGCTTCAAGTTATGTGCGGATGATACTCCAACACCGCCAGCTTCCAATCTTCCCCGCGCTTCACATAACGCGCTTGCAGCCTGCCTGCTTCCCAACGACGCTCTGCCAGCAAGCCCTGCAACCGCGCCATCTGCGCGGCGGTGCAGTCGCCTTGCAGTGGCGTGCCGATGGCCACATCCACATGCCATAACGCACGCGCGCCGAGTCGGTTCGCTTCCAACGTGATGCAGTCCTGATGCTGCCGCGCGTTGCCGCGATAGGCTTCATGCAACGCCGCGACGGTTTGCTCTCGATAGCCCACGCTCAGCAAATGCGCGATGCCAGCGCGGCCGCTGGCCGATTCGCCGCTGAGCGCCAGCGTGGCCTGCGCATCAAACAACTCTGCCACGGCTTCATAGTTGCGCTGCTCGATCAATTGAACGAAACGATAGTGCAGTTGACGAATCGCCTCACGGTCCTGCGCGCAGGCGAGTTGTTCCCGTGCTTCGACGTCTGTTGCAGGTTGCGATGGTGGCTGTTGCTGTGGCACCTGCGCCGTGCCTGCCAGCGACACACCCGTGGCAGTCACTCCCGCGCCGAGTGCGGCTCCGCCGTTGAGAAAGAACGCGCGGCGGCTGGTGTTGGCGTTGCTCGCATCCATCACGCGCTCCTTCAAGCCTGGATGCCAACGTACTGCTGAATGTTGAACCGGCCCGCATGCCGTGCGCGTGCGCCAATCACATTCAGCGTCAGCCCTCGCGTGCCCAGGTGATAGCCAAAGCCCGCATCGTGCATCGTGCGCGAGTTGTAGCAGATCACGCCCAGCGTGCCGTTACAGGCTTCCTCGATCCACGCCATGATGTAGACGCCATCGCGCAGCTTGGAATACCAGCCGGGGGAACTCCACTGCATGCCGCCGGAACCATCGGGGTTGAAGATCACCCACGAGTAGGATTGCGGCGTGGTGTAGAAGTGCATCGACGTGAGTCCGGGGTTGCCCCGCTGGTAGTTCCACGTCACGCACTCGCCGACCATTTCATCGGTCCAGCCATGACGCACGTACAGCGGCGGCGTGGGGCCGCCAGCCGTCTGGAACGTGCCGAAGTGATGGCTCACCGAAGTTTCGTTGTTGCGATACGGCGTGCCGGTCGTGCCTTTGACAACGGTGGTGAGACCGTTCTTCATGTCGAACGCAACCATCGCGCAGGAACGCGGATACTCGGCGTCGAGAAAGTGCGCGAAGAAGAACAGGTCTTCGTCCGGCTCATACATCTCATACCAGGCTTCACGCCAATCGGCGTCGCCCGAATAGCGCCAGCGCAGTTTCTTGTCGTCCACAAAATCGTAGTCGAGCGCCGGCCCGCCGTTGTCGGTGCGCACGACCATCTTTCTGCCTGCGAACTTCGTGACCCGCTCGCTCTTGTAGCCGCCCATGTTGGATGAGCCGCTGCCCGCGCCATCGCCAAAGGCATGCGCGTTGTTGATGGCCTGTTCGCGCGCTTCGGCGTCGGTCATGATCTCGAAGGTTTCAATCGGCCGGTACACGCGCCGCGCGCCGCGCGTGTCGGCGTTGTTGCCGAACACTTCGAAGGTGGCGATCTGCCCGGTGATCTTGCCGTTGCCGGTGAACAGCCGGTATTCCAGCAAGTCTTTCTCGGTCAATCCCAGCCGCACGCCTTTTTGCGTCATGTTGAACAGGTCGATGACTTGCAGCGTGAAGGCGCCCGAGAATTCCGATTCGATGCGCGAGTAGATGAATTGATGATCGTCGATCATCACGTAGTCCGATGGTGAGCAGAACGTCAGTTCGCCGCCGGTGCGCGTCAGTTCGTTGAAGTTGGAAGAAATGATCGACAGATAAAATTCCAGCAGTTCAGTGCCGTCGTCCTGGGTCCAGTGGATGCCCTTGCCTTCGAGTCGATTGGTCCACACATGACGCTCGGCGGGTTTGGAGCGGCCGTCGTCCACCACGCCAAACCACACCTGACGCATCACCTCGCGGTTGCGGCGGCCCATCCTGAACTGCGGCGCGCGCTTGGCTGCTTCGGCGGCGGCGGTTTCCTGCTTCGCGTACTCACTGAAAGAAACTTCAAACACCGTGGCAAGACCGTGATGGGTGTCCACCACGAGGTTATAGCCGCGCTGCGTGCCGGGAATCATGTGCGAGATCAGCACCAGATTGCGGCTGGGCAGCGCGCCATAGCCGGTGGCAATGGCCGGGCCGCCGTTCTCCGACAATGTGAGATCGCGCGCGGTGCGGAAGTCGTATTCCAGCGTGGGGCCGTCATCGGTGATGATTTTCAGCCGCTGGCCCGTCAGCACTGCCGAAGGGCTCGATGGCGCAGTGGGGCCGCTGATGGCCGGTTGCAGCGCCTGGGCAACCTGATCTTCGGACAGGTCGCTCCAGTTCATGCGGTGCAGCGGCAATGGTTGGTAGTTGCGCCTGGACATCGTGTTGCGCTCCTGCGAGCTCCCCGGCTCGGGATTATCATTGCATTATATACGCTGCATCGGCGCGCGGTCGGCACGGGGCTGGCAGGCGCGCAGTCGTTTGCGCAATTCAAGGAATCTTTCGAAAATGATCGCGCTGCTGGAAGCTCATCGTGCCGGCCTGTTTGGCCGGGCGCATCTTTGGCGCAATGTAACGGCGGGTCTGGTCGTCGGCGTCGTTGCGATGCCGCTGGCGATGGCCTTTGCCATTGCCTCCGGCGCCAAGCCGCAGCAGGGGTTGTACACCGCCATCATCGCCGGCCTTGCCACCGCGCTGTTCGGCGGCACGCGCGTGCAGATTTCCGGGCCCACCGGCGCGTTCATCGCAGTGCTTGCGGGAATCACCGCGCAGTACGGCATCCCGGGGTTGCAGGTCGCCACGCTGATGGCCGGCGCGATACTGCTTGCGATGGGATTGGGGCGTCTGGGCAGCGTGATTCGTTTCATTCCCGATCCGGTGATCGTGGGGTTCACGTCGGGCATCGCGGTGATCATCTGGGTGGGGCAGTGGGAGTATTTCTTCGGCCTGCCCAAGCCCGGCCCCACCGAACATTTTCACGAGAAATTGTGGGAATTGCTGCAAGCGCTGCCAACGCTCAATCTGCCCACCACGCTGATTGGTCTGGGCACGCTCGTCGTCGTGATGGGCGGTGCGCAGATTTTTCCGAAGATTCCCGGCATGCGACGCATACCCGCGCCATTGGTGGCGATGCTGCTGGCCACCGCCGTGCAGGCCATCTGGCATTTTCCAAATGTGGCGACATTGGAATCGGCATTCGGCGGCATTGCGCGTGAATTGCCGAGTCTGTCGGTTCCGCATGTCACCGTGCCGATGCTGTTGCAGTTGATCGGGCCGGCCTTTGCGATTGCATTGCTTGGCGCCATCGAATCGTTGTTGACCGCCGTGGTGGCCGACGGCATGTCCGGCACGCGCCACGACTCCAATCAGGAGTTGGTGGGGCAGGGGATTGCGAATCTGCTGTCGCCGCTGTTCGGCGGTTTTGCCGCCACCGGCGCGATTGCGCGCACGGCAACGAACATCCGCAATGGCGCAACCAGTCCGCTGGCGGCGGTGATTCACTGCGCGTTGCTGGTGTTGGTGATCGTCGTGTTCGCGCCTTATGCCGGCGCGATTCCGCTGACGGCGCTGGCGGCAATTTTGTTCTCCGTGGCTTGGAACATGGCCGATGTGCCGCATTTCCTGCGCGTGCTGCGGCGTGCGCCGTTGACCGACCGATTGTTGCTGCTGGTGACTTCGCTGCTGACGGTGTTCGTCGATCTGGTCGTTGCGGTGAATGTCGGCGTCGTGATCGCGGCGCTGCTGTTCATGCGCCGCATGTCCGAAACGGTGCAGGTGCAGCAGCAGGATTTCGACATCGACCACGAACCGGAAGTGGCGCTGCCCAAAAGCGTGATGGTCTACGGCATCGACGGCCCGTTCTTCTTTGGTGCGGCCGAGAAACTGGAACGCACCCTGGAGCGCGTGCCGATGGGCATCGCCACCGTCGTGCTGCGGCTGGGGCGCGTGCCGTTCATCGACGCCACCGGATTGCAGACGCTGAGCGAAGTGATCGAGCGCTTCGGCAAGCGCAATGTGCGCGTGCTGCTCTGCGGCGTGCATTCGGAGTTGAAGGAATTGCTGGATCAGGCCGGAATTCCGGCGCTGCTGGAGGCCGGCGGCGTGTGCGCGTCCATGCGCGAGGTCGCGGAGCGCGTGGCGGGGCCGGCGGTGGGCCGGGCGGCCCCGGTGGGGCCGGTATCGGGTGATTGAGGCGCGCTGGGGTGGTTGGAGGGCGGGCAGGCGAGGGCTGCTTGCCCTGCCCGGTTCCCGCCCCTAGAATGCGCGTCCCCTTGCGCGCCCGTAGCTCAGTTGGATAGAGCGTCTGGCTACGAACCAGAAGGTCGGGAGTTCGAATCTCTCCGGGCGCGCCAAGTCATTGAAAAATAATAATAAATTTCCATATCGACAAGTGCCAAAGCAAATTGGGTAACAGATCGAACCGATAGCTGCGTTAGTATTTCGTTCTCACATAATTTCCGATTGATCCATAGCAGGCGTAACCAGTCTTGCTGTTCTTGTGCTCGTTTAACGACGCATCGTAGGACTTTCTGTTGAAAGTCTTTCCGCAAACGGGGCAGCGGAAGACATAGGTTGGTCCTGTCAGACCTCTTGAACCAAGGTGGCGGGATGACCGGCGCGAGGTAGTGCGCGGGCGTGTCAGTTTGGGCCGAGGGTTGATAGCGCCAAGTGGCGATGCGCCTCCCCGGCTCATCTGAGGGATGTTCTGAAAACCGCTCGGCGTAAGCTCGATGGGATAGCGTGGCGAGAAGACAGTCTGTGTTGTGTGTACATCAAGGATGCTATCCAGCAGATAACTGCGCGGCTGTCCGTTGTCAGCGCGCACCGCCATCAGCCGCACAACACCTTCCTGGTTGC
>JAITMN010000314.1 GCA_031277355.1 Nevskiaceae bacterium
TTCAACACGCCGGGCATTTCCAGCGTGAACCTGCGCGGCCTGGGCGACAACCGCAATCTGGTGCTGATCGACGGTCGTCGCGGCCAGCCGGCCAACGCCACGCTGGTGGTGGACGTGAACTCGATTCCCGCCGCCGCCATCGAAAGCGTGGAGATCATCAGCGGCGGCGCATCAGCCACCTACGGCGCTGACGCCATCGCGGGCGTCGTGAACTTCAAGCTGAAAAACAATTTTCAGGGCGTCTCGCTCGACGCGCAGACTTCGATCACGCAGGAAGGCGACGGTGCGGAAACCCGCATCAGCGCGCTGATCGGCGGCAACTTCGGCGATGGCCGTGGCAATGCGATGGTGGGTCTGGAACTGGCGCGCCGCGAAGCGGTGCTGCAAAGAGATCGCCAGTTTTATGTCGAGGGCTGGGAAGACCCCAACACCACCGGCGGCAGTGTGACCTCGCTGGCCTACTGGACTCCGCCGGGCGGTGGTTTCCCGAGTCAGGCCGCAGTCGATCAGGTGTTCGGCAGAACCGGCATCTCGCGCACCACCGGATTTTACTTCAACACCGACGGCACGCTGTTCAAACAGAACCCGCTCGTCGGCTTCAACAGCAATCTTCCGAACTCAAAGGTCGTCAACAACGTGGTGGCCGGCAACACGGTGCTGTCGCTGTCCGAGCCGGAGCGCAACGGGCAGATATCAAGCCCGCTGGATCGCTACTCGCTGTTCGCCCGCGCCACCTTCGATATCAACGAGAATGTGCGCGCCTTCGTACAAGGCAACATGAGCGCGTTCGAGGTGGATCAGATCCTGAGCTATCCGCCCGCAACGACGTTCTGGGGCGTGAACATTCCGCGCGACGCCGATCATCCGGTGCCGGAAGAACTGGCGATACTGCTGGATTCGCGCCCCGACCCCAACGCGCCGTGGCTGTTCGAGAATTTTCTCGACTTCGTGGGTCCGCGCTCCTCGCACAACGAAACCACGGTGTATCAGGTGATGGCGGGCCTTGAAGGCAATCTGGGTCTGGGCGACTGGACCTACGAAGTGTATGGCTCGCATGGCGAAACCAAGACGCTGAACTATCTGAACAGCGGCTTTGTTTCCTACACTCGCTATGCTGCGGTGTTGCAGGCGCCCAATTATGGTCAGGGATTGTCGATCAGCGATCCGTCCAACACGCTGGGTTACAACCTCACCTGCACCACGGGTCTGCCGGTTTTCGAGCCGTTCACGCCTTCGCAGGATTGCCTCGACGCCATCGACGCGAAGATGAAGAACATCACCAGCTTCAAGCAGGACATCATGGAGGCCAACTTCCAGGGTGCTCTGGCCGATATGCCCGCCGGCGAACTGCGCGCTGCGGCGGGCCTGAGCTATCGCAAGAACACGGTGGACTTCGAACCCGACATTCTCAACAACCGTGAATCGGTGTTCGACTATCCCGTTGGCATTTTCGCCGCCAATGGCGCCGGTGGCACGCTCAAGGCCACTGAAGCCTACGGCGAATTGCTGGTGCCGCTGATCGCCGGCAAGACTGCCGTGAAAGACCTGTCGCTGGAACTGGGCGGTCGCTTCTCCGATTACAGCACCGGCGAATCGCTGTGGACCTACAAGGCGCTGGTGAACTGGAAGCTCAACGACTTCGTCAGCTTCCGTGGCGGCTATCAGAAGGCCAACCGCGCTGCGAACACTGCGGAGTTGTATGCCGGCGTCACCACCGTCGTGGCGGGCTTCCCGCTCAGCGATCCCTGCGCGATCAACACGCGCGCGCCTTGGGGCAACGTGCCCGGCAACCCCAATCGCACGCAGGTGATTGCACTGTGCTCGGCGCTGATCGGTTCGGGCACTTCGCCATTTGACGCCGACCCGCTCTCCTTCCCCGGCGGCAATGGCGGCTTCTTCCCGCTGGAACTGGAACAGCGCCGTGGCAACACCGACCTGAAGTCCGAGTCCGCTGCGACCTGGACCGCAGGCGTGGTGCTGCGCTCGCCGTTCGAGAATCCGGCGGCTAGCGGCATGTCGCTGACCGTGGATTGGTACGACATCACGCTGGACAACGCGATCTCGCCACTGCCCGGCACCACCGTCTATGAGAACTGCTTCAACGTGGATGGCCAGAGCAACCCGAGCTACGACGTGAACAACGAGTACTGCCAGATGATCTTCCGCGACCCGATCACCGGTGGCCGCGCGACGACCGATGCGCCGTACTCGAACCTGGGCACGATCAAGACCTCGGGCATCGACATGTCGTACACTTGGCGCGCCGCATTGGCGGACCTCGGACTGGAATCAGCGCCCGGAACGCTGATGCTGAACATGGCCGGCACCTACCTGCTCAAGTACGACGCACAGGCCATTCCGGGCGGCCCGTTCCTCGAAAACAAGGGCACGCTGGCGCGAGGTGGTCAGTTCGATTGGACGCTGAACACCAACATCGTGTACCAGCTCGACAACTGGTCACTGCGTCTGGGCTGGCGTCATCTGCCGTCGGTGTTGAACGGCTCGCGTGTCACCACGCCCACCTCGCCGCTGCTGGGCGCAGGTGCGTATGACATCTTCAACCTCACCGGCAACTGGACTGTCAACGGCGCCCTGTCGTTGCGGGCAGGCATCGAAAACTTGTTCGACACCGATCCGGAAATCATCGGCCGTGATCCGGGCGTCAACGAGGCGCGCGGTTCAACGAACACGCAGTACTACGATGTGCTCGGACGGCGCTTCTTCGTGGGCGTGCGGTTGACGTTCTAAGGCTGCCCTTGAACACGGCGCGCTGGCAACGGCGCGCCGTTTTTTTACCGTGATCTCAAGGCCGCGTCGGCCGACTGCGAATGAACTGCGAGACGATCCACTTCTCGCCGCGAGTCGGCGGCCTGCCCGCGTGCAGCGTGCGTTTGTCGGGCGACAAATCCGCCAGCGCATTGACGAAGATCAGAGCATCACCGATGCCGCCGCGATAAGCGATGTTCAGCCTCGGGAATTGCGTTTCGCCGCCTTCATAGTCTTCATTCAAGTACAGCAGAAAAGTGATGACGCGCTGACCATTGCGCGCCACTTCGGCGGCGTAGTCCGGTGTGTGATCGGGATCGACGAAATCATAGTGATCGACGATCTGCTCGCCGGGGTGGTAGTGCAGCACCGCCACCGCTTCCAACTGCCGCACGTCCACGCCGCAGGCCACCGCGATGCGCGCCTGCATCAACGCCTGCACGAAATCCACTTCCTCCACGCCGAAGCTGGCCTGCGTGTTGCTGCGATGAGGATCGACGATATTGCCCCGGCTCACCGGATCGTAAAGCTGCGCGCGCTGCAATCGCCCCTGCGAATGGCGCACCACGCAGGCGCACAGTTCCGCACGCATGAACTCCGGGATACATCGCACCAGCGGATCGGCATGCAGCACCTGCCCCGGTGACACACGCCGCCAGGACGACAAATCCACCGCAGCGGCCAAGCGCTGCCAATTCACAGGTGTGGAGGGCGCAACCGACTCGCGGTTCGCCAACGCACGGTCGTCGCACAAGGCCAGCACCTGCTGCTGCGCAGGCGGCCAGCCAGCCGCGGCTGAACGCATCAGCCATTGCAGGCCCAGATTCCAGTCCGGCGACCGATTCACTCCCAGCGCGAGCACGCCGGCCGCGCGAGCGCCGGCTTCGGCATCGCCGCGCTGCATCGCCTCGCCGATGAAACGCAGTCCTTCGTTTGGCAGCAGCGGCGCGGCATTGCCGGTGAGCAATCGCAGACCCAGTGCGCGAGTGCTGGGCAAGTCGCCGGCGCGCACGCCGCGCGCCAATTCATTGATCGCCGCATCGTGATCGCCCGCCGCATCACGTTGCGCCGCGCGCTGGATGTAGGGAGATGCCGTTGACATCATGGGCTTTGAAAATACCATCAAACCGCAACGCTGCGGCGAACCGCGTCGCGGGTGTATGCTCCCCCACCGAACCCCAGGGGGACTCATGAACCAGAAGAACACGCTTCGCCTGCGCCTGCTCGCCGCCGCCGCTGTGGCAACCGCTGCCTGCCTTGCGCACACCGCCACCGCGCAGGAAATGACCATCACCAATGCCCGCATCCTCGATGGCACGGGCCGAGTCATCGATCGCGGCTCCATCGTCGTGCGCGGTGGACGCATCGCATCAGTGGCCGCTGGTGCGCCAGCGCAGAGCGCCGGGCGCGTGATCGACGCCGCCGGCAAGACTGTGCTTCCCGGCTACATCGACGCGCATCGTCATGTGGTGCAAGGCAATGGAGCCGAGTGGCTGCAAAAACGCGCGCAAGCGGAACTGCAAGGTTTTCTCGATGCGGGCTTCACCACCGTGCTGGGTGCAATCGACCCGCCGGAGTTGATCGAAGCGCGCAAGCGCATCGAATCGGGCGCGATGAAAGGGCCGCGTCTGCTCGTCGGCTCGATCATTCCGCTGGCCGGTCAGCTTCCGCAACCGGCAGCGCAGGCGGGCGCACCCACCGATCCGGCGCGCACCGATCCGGCGCGCAGGCCGCTGGGCAGTCAGGCCGCGCCGGCAATCCCGCGCGAAGTAACATTGAAGATGATCGAAGACGCGAAGGCCGCCGGCTACGACTATCTGAAAACCGTGATGAACGCGACGCCGGGCGGCCCGGAAATCGAGACGCAAAAATTCATCGTTGCCGAAGGGCACAAGCGCGGCATGCCCACGATCACACATGCGGTCAGCATCCGCGACACGCTGGCGACACTGGAAGGCAAGCCGGACCTGCTGGTGCACACGCCGCACATCGGCGATCTGGGTGCGGACAACGCCGCGCTGAAAAAGATCGTCGATGCGAACTTGCCGATGACTTCAACGCTGCAAGTGTTCCTGCCGCATTTCGGCCCCGACGGCAAACCGCTGTTCCGCGATGGCGCGCCGTTTCCATTCGATACCTTGTCGAGCGCAGGCCAGGGCCCGGTGAACGCGCGGCACTTGTGGGAAGCGGGCCTGAAGAACTACGGCTTCGGCACCGACACGCAATGGCCGCCGAAGGAAAGCCTGTTCGATGAACTGCGTGCGCTCTCGCTGGTGTTCTCGCCATCCGAGATCGTCAGCATCCTCACGAAGAACGCCGCCTTCGCAACGCTGAAGGGCAACGACATCGGCACACTGGAAGCCGGCAAGCTCGCCGATATCGTCATCATCGACGGCGACCCGCTGACGCGGCCGGTGGACTTGATGAACGTGGTCACGACGATCAAGGGCGGCGCGGTGGTGTTTGAGAAGAGACCGTAACGCAGCGCGGCGGGGAGAGGTGGCGGCGCCCTCACCCGCGTAGAATCCACTGATGCCCTCCGCCACCTCCACCACCCGGGCCGGACCCCGGGAATGGCTGGGTCTTGCCGTGCTGACCCTGCCCTGCCTCGTCTACGCGCTGGACCTCACCGTGCTGAACTTCGCGGTGCCGCAGCTGACGCGGCACCTGAAACCCAGCGCCGCGCAACTGCTGTGGATCATCGACATCTACGGCTTCATGGTGGCCGGCTTTCTGATCACGATGGGCACGCTGGGAGATCGCATCGGTCGTCGCCGGTTGCTGCTGATCGGCGCAGGCGTCTTTGGCGCGGCCTCGCTGCTGGCGGCATTCGCGCAAAGCCCTGCGCAATTGATCATCGCGCGTGCATTGCTGGGCGTGGCGGGCGCAACGCTCGCGCCATCAACGCTCTCGCTGATCCGCAACATGTTCCCGAACGAAGTGCAGCGGCGCACTGC
>JAITMN010000307.1 GCA_031277355.1 Nevskiaceae bacterium
TGGTCGGCCGATGGACCCGAGCATGTTGCGCAGCGCGCCGGCACGCTCGTGCCCACGCACAGACTGGCGTTGCTGGGCGATGTGATCAGGCCACTGCTTGTGCCGCTGTCGCTGTTGGAACCCTCGCTACGGGAGTTTTGTCTTGGATTGCTCGACGCCGACGGCGTGCCCGAGGATCGTCTCTCGCCGGATCGCGCCCGCGCCGCACAGCCTGCATGGAATTCCTGTCGATGAATGCGCAACACCTCATTCGGCTGTGTCCGTTGCTTGCGTTATTGCTTTGCGCTTCATCGCTTGCCGCCGCGCCGTCTTGGCGTGGGTTGAATGTGGAGCATGAAGCGCTCGATTCCATTGAATCCGTCAACGACCTGCCGGTGAGCATCGAGCGTTTCGTCGGCCGCGACGTGCCGGAGTTGCTGAGTCGCTGGCTTGCCGAATGGAAGGCTGATCCGGGCACTGTCGCGATGGATACCACGCGCAGCGGCGATTGGCTGATTCATTCGCGTCTGCTGCATCCGCAAAGTCAGGAGTTGCTGCAGGTGCGCGGGCAGGGCGCGGCAACGGAATTGCTCTGGTCGCGCATGGCATTGCGCGAACCCGCGTCCGGGGTAACAAGAGGGCCGCCGTTGCCGGCGGGTTGCCGCGCTGGTCCGCGCATGCGGGGCGTTGATGAACAGGGCGCGTATGACATGTCGATGTCGATCTGTCGTGGATCGGCAGCGACGAAGTTGCTGGCGCAGCAGCGTGAACGCGGGGCGGCCAAGAGCTGTGTGCCCGATGCGCAAGGGGAATCGCAGTGCGTCGTGCCGATGAGCGATGAAGGGCGCGAGAAAGCCGTCGCGTTGATTGAGATGCGCCGCGTGGATGCGCAGGTGCGGCGATGAAGGCGCAGACGATGAAAGGGCAGGCAATGGCCGAGTTCATATTGGTCTGCGCGGTGTTGGTGATTGCGTTGTTTGTGCCGCAAGTGGATGAAGAGCCGGTTGCGGTATGGCTGCTGCGCGAAGTGGCGGCGCTGTTTGAACGTTGGTCTTTCGTTATTTCGATTCTGTGATGAGGGGGTTGTGATGCAATGGAAATCCGGTATCGCCGCAATGCTGCGTTCCAGCGTCGGGCTGGGACTCGTGGCGTTGATCGGCGGTTTGTTGGCCGCCTATTCAGGGCGGCATTTTTTGCAGCAGAATGTGCTGCGGCTCGAAGCCGAAGCCGCTTCGCGCTATGCGATGTCGTCGGTGGTGGTCGCGCAGCGCGATCTGATGGCCGGTGAGCGGCTCGATCCGTCGGTGTTGGCCGTGCGGTCGGTGCCAACGGCGTACCTGCCCAGCGACAGCATCAGCGACAACGGCGCGGCCGTGCTGCTCGGACGTCGCCTCGCCGCCAATCTGAAACGCGGCGACATGGTGCAGCAATCGGTGCTGCAACCGGTGGTGTCATCGCTGTCGCAGACGTTGCCGGAGGGCAGCCGCGCGCTGACCGTGGAGGTCGATGATCTGAACGCTCATGCCGGTTTGCTGCGCGCCGGAGATGTCGTGGACGTGTATCTGATCGAACGCACCGGCGCGCAGTCGCGCATTGGGTTGCTGCAGGAGAAAGTGCAGGTTCTGGCTACCGGCGATAAAACGCAGGCGGCGTCGGCGGGCGCAATGGGCGCAATGGGCGCAGATTACTCCACGGTCACGCTGCTGGTGGACGATGCGCAGGCCAGAAAACTTGCGCTGGCGCGGCAGGCGGGTGAACTCAGTTTCGTGCTGCGCGCCGAAGCAGATGAATCTCCGGCGCCTTCGGAATTGCTGAGCAGCCGCAGTCTGCTGGATCGCATTGCTGCGCCGAATGCGCCAAAGCCGCGTGCCGTGAACGAAGACATCGAATTGCTCGTCGGCGGTAGTGGCGGACCCTCGCCGGTGCGGCATTGGCTGCGCATTGGTGCGCCGGCTCATCAGGGAGGTGTGTGATGCGTCGCATAGTGATGTGGTTTGCGCTGCTGCTTCCCATGCTGAGTTGGGGGCAGGTTCCCGAAGAGGTGGTGCTGAATGTCGGCGATTCGCGCGTGATCGCGGTGGACCTGCGCCGCGCGGCGCTCGGTAATGGCAATGTGGTATCGCTATCCTCGCCCGAGCGTGGTCAATTGCTGATTCTGGGCGAGAAGCCGGGCACGACCACCGCGCAAATCTGGCTGCGGGATGGCAGCCGTTATTCGATGCGCATCGTCGTGAAGGAAGGCAATCTCGAAGCGGTGCTGGCCGAAGTGCAGCGCCTGCTCGATGGCACGCCTGCGATAACGGCGCGCATCGCCGGTGATCGCGTAGTGCTGGAGGGCACATTGGCGAGCCAGGAGGATCGGCGGCGCGCGGCGGGTATCGTTGAGTTGTTCCCCGGTCAGGTGCTCGACTTCATCGGTCAGGTGGGCTGGGAGGCGATGGTGCAGATGGACGTGCGCATCGTCGAAGTGCGCCGCGATCAATTGAAGCAGTTGGGGATTCGCTGGGCAGCCGATGCCGCAGGTCCCGAAGTGACGGCGTTGATCGGCGCGGGACCAGACACCGCATCGCTGGCGCTGCGCACTGCGCTGTCTTCGCGAATCGATCTTCTGGAACAGAAGGGGCTTGCGCGCACGATTGCCGAACCCACGCTCAGTTGCCGCAGCGGCGGCTCCGCGCGCTTCATCGCGGGCGGCGAGATTCCATTGCCGATAACCGATGGTCTGGGCTCGGTGAATGTGCAGTACAAGGAATACGGCGTGATTCTGGAACTTCGCCCGCGCACCGATCCGGGCGGAGCGATATCCGCCGAAGTGGATGTGGAGTTGAGTCAGGTCGATTCGTCCATTCGCGTGGGCGACTATCCCGGCTTCATCAAGCGCCGTTCCAGCACCGCGATCAATTCCCGCAGTGGTGAAACCATCGTGATCTCGGGATTGCTGGCGCGAGAACTGAGCACGGATCGACAGGGACTTCCGGTGCTGGGCAGCGCTCCGGTGGTGGGTGGTCTGTTTTCTTCGCGCCGTCATCAGCAACGGGAAACCGAATTGCTGGTGATGATTACGCCGCGTTCGCTGGCAGAGGATGCGCTCGATAGGGCACAAACGCTGGAACTTCAGCAATCGATGCGCGAGCGCGGCGAAGCATTGGCAACGCAAACGGAGTCACGGCCATGAGTCTGGGCGAACGCGAGATTGAATCCATCCACGATGAACTGCTGCATCGGCTGGACCTGCGCCGCACCGATATCGACCGCATGGCCGATGCCGAACTGCGCCTGCTGGCGCAGCGGCACCTGCGCAACATTCTTGAAGAGGCGATGCCCGGCAAGGCCGATCAATGCCGCGCGCTGGAACGGGTCTTGTTGCAGGAGGTCGTGGGGCTGGGGCCGCTGGAAGACTTGCTCGAAGATGATTCGATCAGCGAGATCATGGTCAATGGTCCCTCGTCGATCTTCATCGAGAGCGCGGGGAAGTTGAAGCCGCTGGACCGGCGCTTCTCCGGTCAGCGTTCTCTCACCGGCATGATCGAGCGGCTTCTGCAACGCACGGGCCGGCGCGTGGATGAATCCTCGCCGATGGTGGATGCGCGGCTGCCGGATGGCTCGCGCGTCAATGTGATCATTCCGCCGCTGGCGCTGGATGGTGCGGTGATCACGATTCGCCGCTTTTCGCGAGGCTGTCTGACGCTCGATGACTTGCAGCGAAGGCATGCGCTGTCTGCGCCGATGGCGCGCTTTCTGGCCATCGCGGTTCAGGCGCGGCGAAACATCGTCGTTTCCGGCGGCACGGGAACGGGCAAGACCACGTTGCTGAATTGTCTGTCTACGCTGATTCCCGCCGATGAGCGAATCGTCACGATAGAAGACTCCGCCGAGTTGCAGTTGGAGCACGCCAACCTTGTGCGTCTGGAAGCGCGTCCGCCGAATCTGGAAGGTCGCGGACAGGTGACGATCCGTGATCTGGTGCGCAACGCACTGCGCATGCGCCCGGATCGCATCGTCGTGGGCGAATGTCGTGGCGCGGA
>JAITMN010000128.1 GCA_031277355.1 Nevskiaceae bacterium
GGCGCGCAGACCCGCGAGGATGCGCAGCGCTTCGGGCGTCTCGGCGCACGCGATGTGGACGTATCGGGCAATCTGAAATTCGATTTCCCGCTGCCGCCGGATATCGACGCTCGCGGCGCAGCGCTGCGGACTCGCCACGCGCCGAACCGACCGTTGTGGGTGGCCGGCAGCACGCACCCCGGCGAGGAAGATCAGGTGATTCAAGCTCAGCGTTTGCTGTGTGAACACACCGCCTCAGCCTCAGCGCAGGCAATCGCCGTGCCCACGCCCACGTCCCCGCCGCTGCTGGTCATGGCCCCTCGCCACCCCGAACGCTTCAACGCCGTGGCCGCCTGGCTCGAAGGGCAGAACATCCCCTTCCAGCGCCGCTCCACGCTGACAGCGGACGAACCCGTGGCCCCGCAAACCCGCGTGCTGCTGCTCGATACGCTGGGCGAACTGCTGGTCTGGTACGCCGCCTGCGACGCCGCCTTCGTCGGCGGCAGCCTCACGCCCGTGGGCGGACACAATCTGCTGGAACCGGCGGCGCTATCCAGGCCCGTGCTCACCGGTCCCTACAGCTTCAACTCTCCCGAAGCAGCCCGCCTGCTGGAAGCCGCCGATGCGCTGCTGTGTGTGACCGACGCCGGTTCCCTGGCCGATGCGATAGCCGCACTGCTGGCCGACCCGCCACGCGCCCAAGCGCGCGGCGAGCGCGCCGCCTCAGCGGTGAAGGCGAATCAGGGCGCCGCACAACGCAGCGTTCAAGCGTTGGAGCGCTTGCTGTTGCCGGGCAACGCGGCCCCCCGGTAAATCAGCAAAAGCGCGGGCGCAAGCGCAAGCAACCGATGCCTGCGCCTGCCGTCGCCAATCAGTTCTGTGCAGGCGGCGTCGCCACCGGCGTCGGCGCGCGGGCCGTGTTGCCCACTGGCGCATCCACCAACAGCGCGCGATTGATTTCCTCGATCATGCTGCGGTCCAGATTGCCTGCGGCCAACCGCAACTGCACCTGATTGTTGATGTACGAATAACGCGCCTGCGAATAGGCCGTTTGCGCCTGAATCAGATTGCGCCGTGCGTTCAGCACGTCGACCGTGGTGCGCGTGCCCACTTCGTAGCCCGCTTCGGCGGCCTGTAGCGCGGTCTGGTTCGACTGCACCGCCTGTTGCAGCGCCTGCACGCGCGTGATTTCGCTCATCACGCCCAGGTACGCATCGCGCGCCTGCTGCTCGGTCTGGCGCGAGGTGCGCTCCAGGCGCTCCTTCGCGGCAATCCAGCGGTACTGGCTTTCCTTCACGCGCGACTGCGTGGTGCCGCCGCTGAACAGCGGCAGGTTCAGTTGCAGGCCGATGTTCGTGTTGTTGCTGGTGGAAGAGTTGGGCAGACGGGTGCCGCTGTTGACGCCGGTGGTCAGCTCGCGCGTGCTGTCGGCGTCGGAGTAGCTGCGGCTGGCCGTGAGATCAAGCGTGGGCAGATGGCCGGAGAACGAGGTGCTCACCCCATCGCGTGCGATGTCGGCCGCCAGACGGCTGGAAATCAGCGTGGCGTTCTGTTCCATCGACATATTGACCCAGGCGTCTTCGTCCGCCGGTTGCGGCGAGGCCAGGGGCATGTTGTCCTGCGGCTTCTTCAGCACATCGGGCTTCACGCCAATCGTCGCGCGCAGTTGTTCCAGCGAACTGGCCAGTATGCGCTTGGAGGCGATGACCTGCGCGGCGGCTTGGTCGCGTGCGGCGCGGGCTTCCTGCACGTCGGTGATGGCGATCAGGCCCACTTCGAAGCGGCGTTCGGATTGATCGAGCTGGCGCTGGATGGCTTCGCGGGAGGATTCCAGCGCGTCCACGTCGTCGGCAGCGGCGAGCACCGCGAAATACTGCTGCGCCACGCGCTGCGCGAGGCTTTGCTGCGCGGCCATGAAATCGGCTTCGGCCTGCGCAACAGAGTGATTGGCGGTGCGCAGCGCCGTCCAGTTGGCATACGAGAACACGCTCTGGCGCAGGTTCAGGTTCCAGCCGGTGTTGTCGGTGGTGTTGCGGCCGCCGTTGTCGAACGACACCAATTGGTCGTTGACCACCTGCGTCTGCGAGGAGATGGACTTGCTCTCCGCGCGACCCAGGTTGCCCGAAGCCGAAAGCTGCGGCAGCAGCGCGCCGAGCGCCTGCGGGCGGGCCTGCTTGTTCGCATCGCGGGTGGCTTCGGCCTCGCGGATCAGCGGATCGTTCTGCGCCGCCAGATCGAAGACCTGGAGCAAATCTTCGGCTTGAACCGCAGAAGCGGTGAGGCCCAGAGCAACGGCGAAACCAACGAGCAGGTTCTTTTTCATGCGTACACCAGAGGAAGATTCAGCCTGAATGAGAGCGGTCCGGGTTGTGACAAGTTCCCTTGCCGGACCGTTCAAAAAACGAAAGAGTTCACGCGCCGGGCATTGACCAGCGCATCGGTGGCAGTCTCGAACAGGGACTGTTCCTTACGGACGCCGCTGCTGTGCTGCGTGATCAATCGCGCCTGCATCGCCGGCGCATCGCCTGTGACCACATACAGCCGCCCGCCGGGTTTCAGCGCCGCCTCGAAGCGCGCGTCGTAGACGGGCATCGAGCCGGTGATCACGATGATGTCGTAGCAGGGCGCGGCGGTGATCAGCGCAAAGGCGTCGCCGGTTTGCAGCTCGACGTTGCCGATGCCGGCCTGCCGCAGATTTCCCCGCGCGAATTCGGCCAGTTCGTCGTGAATTTCGATGCTGTGGACCGAGCCGGCCAGCAGCGCAAGGCAGGCCGACACATAGCCCGAGCCGGTGCCGATTTCCAGCACCTGATCCGAGCGCGTGGGCTTGACGGCCTGCACGATGCGCCCGACCACGGAGGGTTGCAGCATGTGCTGTGCGCAGGGCAGCGGCACGGGCAGGTCGGCGTAGGCCAGCGCGCGCTGTGCTTCGGGCACGAAGTCTTCGCGGGCGAGGCGGTCGAAAACGGCAAGCTGCTCATCGTCCAATGCGGACCAGGCGCGAACCTGCTGGGTGGTCATTTGTCGGCGGGCGGCGGTGAGGTCGAGCATCGGATAATGATATCAGGAAACTGATGCCGAACAGCGAGAGTCCATCCCGCGACTAGGCTATTCTGCCCCACAGTTTGACCTTGATGGATGGTTGAAGGCTGCCGATGTCAATATTGTTCTCAACGCTGAGTGATCGCCTGCACGAGGTGGTGATCGTGCACGGGCAGTCCATCCTTTACTGCAATCGGCAGTTCGTGAATCTGCTGGGCATCGAGCGCGAACAGGCGCTGGGGCGCGCTCTGCACGATTGGGTGTCGCCGGACCAGTCTCAAATGGTGGCAACGAACCTGCGGCGCGTGCTGGCCGGCGAGGGCGGGCAGCGGCGTTTCGAGATCGACCTGATCGGCGCGTCCGAGCAGGTGAGCCGTCTTGAGATCACGCTGACGCCCACGCAGTTCGAGGGCGCAGCGACGCTGCTGATCACCGGCGTGGAAGTGATCCCCACGCAGACGTTGCCGATGTTGTCGCTGCCGCTGCCGGGTGAAGCGCCGCGTTCACGCGCGCGGCTGGCGCTGGATTGTCTGGGAGAAGCGCTGCTGACCACCGATTCGCGCGGCGTGATCGACTACGCCAATCCTGCGGCGATCCGGCTGCTCAATCTGGAGGGCCGCGATCCGCTGCATCGAACGATCGAGCAGGTGATTCACCCCACGCACGAGAGTGATCGCAGGCGATGGCGCGATGCGGTGGAATCGGCGCTGAATGGCGTGGCGATGCTGGGCGCGGAACGGCCGCAGTTGCGGCTGGCTGGCGGCGCGGGCGCGGGAGTGGAACGCGCCATTGAATTATCGGTCGCGCCGCTGCGCAGCGGCGAGAGTGGAAAAGTAACCGGCGCGGTGTTGCTGTTGTACGAGGTGACCGAACCGCGCGGCCCGGCGCGGTAGCAGCGCTACCGACGCCAGGCGCAACGCGGATCGGGTCGGGGGTCTGCCTTACAGCAGACCCACCAGCAACAGCGCCACGATGTTGATGATCTTGATCAGCGGGTTGATCGCCGGGCCTGCCGTATCTTTGTAAGGATCGCCCACGGTATCGCCGGTGACCGAAGCCTTGTGGCTGTCGGAACCCTTGCCGCCGAAGTTGCCTTCCTCGATGTACTTCTTCGCGTTGTCCCACGCGCCGCCGCCGGTACACATCGAGATCGCGACGAACAGGCCCGTCACAATCGTGCCGATCAGCAGGCCGCCCAGCGCGCGGGTGCCTGCGCCGGGGCCCATGAGGAAGTTCATGCCGAAGGCAATCACCACCGGCACGAGAATGGGCAGCAGCGAGGGGATGATCATTTCCTTGATCGCCGAGCGGGTGAGCAGATCGACCGCGCGGGAGTAGTCCGGCTTGGCAGTGCCCTCCATGATCCCCTTGATTTCACGGAACTGGCGGCGCACTTCGGTGACCACTGACCCTGCCGCACGGCCCACGGCTTCCATCGCCATCGCGCCGAACAGGTAGGGAATCAGGCCGCCGACGAAGAGGCCGATGATCACGGCCGGATCGGACAGCGAGAACTCCACCGACTTGCCCGCCGCTTCGAGGTTGTGCGTGTAGTCGGCGAACAGCACCAGCGCGGCAAGACCCGCCGAGCCGATGGCGTAGCCCTTCGTCACCGCCTTGGTCGTGTTGCCCACGGCGTCCAGCGGATCGGTGATGTCGCGGATTTTCTTGTCCAGACCAGCCATCTCTGCGATGCCGCCGGCGTTGTCGGTGATCGGGCCATACGCATCGAGCGCAACGACCATGCCGGTGAGCGACAACATCGACGTGGCGGCGATGGCAAGACCATACAACTCGCCCAGCGAGTACGCGCCCCAGATCGCCAGACACACCGCGATGACGGGCAGCGCCGTGGACTTCATCGACACGCCCAGGCCCGCGATGATGTTCGTGGCATGGCCGGTCTGCGAAGCTTCGGCCACCTTGCGCACCGGAGAGTATTCGGTAGCGGTGTAATACTCGGTAATCACGATCATCGCAGCGGTGAGGCCCAGGCCGATCAGCGCGCAGCCGAACAGCGAGCCGAGTTGTTCGGGGAAGATCGCCTTCGTGATGAAGTAGAACGCCACGGCGGAAATCACGCCCGACACAATCACGCCGCGATACAGTGCGTTCATGATCTTGCCGCCCTCGCGCGCCGACACGAAGAACGTGCCGACGATGGAGGAGATGATCGACGCCGCGCCCAGCGCCAGCGGATAGATCACCGCCGAGCTGCCCGCGTTCGCCAGCATCAGGCCGCCCAGCAGCATCGTTGCCACCAGCGTTACGGCGTAGGTCTCGAAAAGGTCCGCCGCCATGCCCGCGCAGTCGCCCACGTTGTCGCCCACGTTGTCGGCGATCACGGCGGGGTTGCGGGGGTCGTCTTCGGGGATGCCGGCTTCCACCTTGCCCACGAGGTCCGCGCCCACATCGGCGCCCTTCGTGAAGATGCCGCCGCCCAAGCGCGCGAAGATGGAGATGAGCGAGCCGCCGAAGGCCAAGCCCACCAGCGAATGAAGCGCCGCGTCGCGCGTGGCCGCATCATCGCTCGCGCCGCCTTGCAGGAAGAAGTAGCCCGCAACACCCAAAAGCCCCAAGCCCACCACCAGCATGCCGGTGATCGCGCCGCCCTTGAAGGCCACCTGCAACGCCGCGTTCAAACCGCCCTTGGCGGCTTCGGCGGTGCGCACGTTGGCGCGCACGGAGATGTTCATGCCCACATAACCGGCAAGGCCCGACAGAATCGCGCCCACTGCGAAGCCGCCTGCGGTGGCCCAGTTCAGCGCAAAGCCCAGCACCAGAAACAGCACGACGCCCACGATGGTGATCGTGGTGTATTGCCGGTTCAGATACGCCTTCGCGCCGGCCTGCACCGCAGCGGCAATTTCCTGCATCCGCGCATTGCCTGCGGGGAGCTTCAGAATCGACATCACCGAGACAGCGCCGTACAGCACCGCGACCGCACCGGCCGCAATCGACAGCCACAACCACATACTGGCTTGCATCAGAAACTCCCCAAAGTTCTCGTCATTGGCATGGTTCGCGCGCGGGGTCGAATCCCTCCCAGGCGCGCGGGATGGCAATATAGCAGAGCGCGGATGCGCTTTGCTTCAGAGCTTGAACTGGGTTTTCAGCCGTTTTTTCACCGCCTTGCCGCGTATGCGCACATAGGCGGGCAGCCCGTTCTCGTAGGGCGGGTAGTCCTCGCCGAGAATCAGCGGTTGCAGGTAGGTGCGGGCGGCCTTCGTGATGCCGAAGCCGTCGGCGGTGATGTAGTTGCGCGGCACTTTCTTTTCCACGTTCGCCACGTCGGTCAGCGCCGCAGGCTCGATTTTCCAGCGATAGGGGCGCGAGGAGGTGCGGACGATGGCCGGCATCACCGCATTCATGCCGCGCACCGCGTATTCCACGGCGGCCTTGCCCACGGCCCAGGCTTGCTCCACGTCGGTCTTGGAGGCGATGTGGCGTGCGGCGCGTTGCAGGTAGTCGGCCACGGCCCAGTGGTATTTGTACCCGAGCTTTTCCTTCACCAGATTGGCGATGACGGGGCCGACGCCGCCCAACTGCGCGTGACCGAAGGCGTCGCGCGTGCCGGCTTCGGCGAGGAATTTGCCATCCGGACCCTTCACGCCTTCGGAGACGACGATGACGCAATAACCGTTGTTTTCCACGCTTTGCTTCACCTTGAACAGAAAGGCAGGCTCGTCGAAGGTGATTTCGGGGAACAGGATGACCTGCGGCGGATCACCGGCCTTTTCGCCCGCAAGACCCCCTGCGGCGGCGATCCAGCCCGCGTGACGGCCCATGACTTCCAGCACAAAAACCTTGGTTGACGTGCGGGCCATCGATGCCACGTCGAGCGCGGCCTCGCGGGTGGATACGGCCACGTACTTGGCTACCGAGCCGAAACCGGGGCAGCAGTCGGTGAGCGGCAGGTCGTTGTCCACGGTTTTGGGGATGCCCACGCAGGTGACGGGGTAGCCCAATTCCGCGCCGAGTTGTGACACTTTCAGCGCGGTGTCCATCGAATCGTTGCCGCCGTTGTAGAAGAAATAGCCGATGTCGTGCGCGCGGAACACTTCGATCAGCCGCTCGTATTCGGCGCGGTTCTGGTCGAGGCCCTTGAGCTTGAAGCGCGCGGAGCCGAAGGCCCCGGCGGGCGTGTAGCGCAGACCGCGCAGCGTGGCGCGGGACTCGGCGCTGAGGTCGATCAGGTCTTCCGTGAGCGCCCCGACGATGCCATCGCGACCGGCGTACAGCCTCCCGATGTGGCGGCGGTGCTTGGCGGCGGTTTCGATCACGCCGGCGGCGGTGGCGTTGATCACGGCCGTCACGCCGCCGGATTGGGCGTAGAAGGCATTGCGGGGCTGGCTCATCGGGACTCCTGTCGGGTGCGGGGGCGGTCGGTTTGACCGTGGATCAGCGTATCGGTACTGTGCCCTTTCGTTCAACAAAATAACGATAGAGTCTCATGCGTATCGTACTGCTTGGCGCCCCCGGTTCCGGAAAGGGCACACAATCCCAGCGTCTGGTCAAGCGCTTTGGTATTCCACAAATTTCCACCGGCGATCTGCTGCGCTCGGCGGTTGCGCGCGGCACGCCGTTGGGCGTTGCCGCAAAGCAGGCGATGCAGGCCGGCAAGCTGGTGGAGGATGCCATCGTGCTCGGCATGATTCGCGAACGTCTGGCCGAAGCCGATGCCGCGCAGGGTTTCATCCTCGATGGTTTCCCGCGCAATCTGGTGCAGGCGCGTGCGCTGGATGAAATGCTCTCCGAGTTGGGACGACCGCTGACGCATGTGGTGCAACTGGATGTTCCCTATGCGGAACTCACACGACGCATTTCCGGGCGACGCAATTGCCCGTCCTGCGGCGCGGTGTACAACATCTATTCGATGCCGGTTGGCGGGCAGTTGCATTGCAGCGCCTGCGACGCGAAGCCGCCGCTGGTGCAGCGTCCGGATGACAACGAAGCCACGGTGGTCGAGCGGTTGAAGGTGTATGAATCGCAAACGCGGCCGTTGATTGATTACTACGCCGCCAGCGGGATGTTGCAGTTCATCGACGCGCAGGGGGATATCGATGAGATCACCGCGCTGTTGACGCATGTGTTGACGGCCGCGCCGGTGGAAGGGGTGAAGGTGCGGCGGGCGGGGAAGAAGCGCAAGGCGAAGGCCAAATCGAAGGTCAAGGCGAAGAAGAAGGGCAAGGCCAAGAGTAAGGCTAAGGCCAAGAGTAAAGCTAAGGCCAAGAGTAAGGCTAAGAGTAAGACCAACGTGAAGACGAAGGTCAAGGTGCGAGTCAAGGTCAAAACCAAAGCTAAAGCCAAGGCGAAGGCCAAAGCCAAGGCCAAGACGAAAGCGAAACGCGCTGGTCGCAAGACAGCCAAGCGTCGCGCGAAGCGGCCCGCACGCAAGGGCCGCGCTCGGCGCTGAGGCGGTGCAAATGTTGCTGAGGCGTGCGGCTAGCGAGCAGAGGCGGGCTGAAATCGACGCTCGTCACATCGGTCAAGGCGGTGGCTTGCGCAGGCCCGAAAGTATTGCCGATTCTCTCAAGCGAGCCATAGTGGAGCGGTTGCGAGAAAAGCATGGCTACGCGGGTCGATACCGGCTTTCTGGTCGCGCCGTTCAACGATGGCGATGCACATCACGCTGACGCACGCGCGTTGTTGACGCCGCAGGGCCGGAAATTCAAGCGATTGTGGGTGAAGAACTGATGTTCAATCGAATCTGTGCCGGCTTGCTGTTTGCTGCGGTATTGCCCTTCATCCTCGCCGCCTGCGGTTCGGCTGGCAGCCCAGGCAATCCGCTCGCTGGTCCGCTTGGGATCAGGCAGGCATTGGCCGCGATCAAGGGCGAGTTCAGCAGCACTCCCGGGCGGGATGGCATCCGCTATTCCAAACAGCAAGACGCCGTCGATACGGTGCTGGAGCAAACACCCGGCGCACGCCGAGACAATCTGCCGGAAGACGTGCTGGCCCAACTCGTCGATTGTCTCGACGATGCTTCGCCGTCATCTTCCGTGTTCGCCGATCAACCCAGTCCGCTGGGGTGGGTTTGTTACGCCACGCTGACCGGGTTTGTCTATCACGAAGAAACCGATGAGCAGGGCGACATCACCAGTTGGGCCGGTTATCCCGAACTGCCTGCATCGTCGCAGGCCATGCAGACCGCCAAGAGCGCGTGGCAGAGGGTTCTCGCCGATCAAACTTACGCTTACTACTGAATCCGGCGCGGTCAATCCGCGCGCATCATTCCAGCGGACCCGCTGATGCACGCGGGTCCGCTTGCCTGCGTCGCTTGACTCAATGCTCCAGCGGATTGGGCCGCAGTTGAATCTTCACCGCCTTGCCCACAAACCCCTTGCCGCCTTCGCTGTGCCACACCAGATGTGTGCCGTAATTGGAATACAGCGCGCGGCCCTTCCAACCCGCAGCGGCATCGTCGATGCGGCCATCCAGTCCGCGCTGATAAAAGCCCAGTGGGTACGGCACGCGCAGGTAGGTCCACTGGCCGGTTTGCGGATTCAGTGCGATCAGCGAATCGGAGTTCGAGCCGGTGAGAATCGGCGTGTCTTTGCCAAGGCCCAGTGTGTCGAAGCGATCGACCCAGCCAAAGTAGTGGAAGTCGGTGGGATAGTTGGAGTTCTTGAACTTCGGCCCCGGCGTTTGATACACGGTCCATGCCTTCGGGCACACGGCGCTGATGTTGGTGCCCGGACCATTCAGGCGATCACACTTGGA
>JAITMN010000149.1 GCA_031277355.1 Nevskiaceae bacterium
TCCACCTACACCGACAAACTGCCGGAGCAGATCGACCCCGGCACCGGTCGCGTACACACCAGCTACCATCAGGCCGTGGCCGCAACGGGGCGTTTGTCGTCCACCGACCCCAATCTGCAGCACAGTCCGATCCGCACACCCGAAGGCCGTCGCATCCGCCAAGCCTTCATCGCGCCGCCGGGCCAAGTGCTGATGGCGGCGGACTACTCGCAGATCGAACTGCGCATCATGGCGCACTTGTCGGGCGATGCCGACCTGCTGCGCGCCTTCGAGCAGGACCGCGACATTCATCAAGCCACCGCTGCCGAAGTCTTCGGCAAACCCATCGACGAAGTGTCCGCCGACGAGCGGCGCTCAGCCAAGGCGATCAACTTCGGATTGATCTACGGCATGTCGGCCTTTGGCCTCGCGCGGCAGATTGGCGTTGATCGCGGTTCCGCGCAGCGCTACGTCGATCTGTATTTCACGCGCTATCCCGGCGTGACGCAGTTCATGGATCGCACACGCGCGCAGGCGCGCGAGCAGGGCTATGTGGAAACCGTGCGCGGACGGCGTCTGTATCTGCCGGATATCAACGCGCGCAATCGCCAGTTGCAGCAATACGCCGAACGCAGCGCAATCAATGCGCCGATGCAGGGCACGGCGGCGGACATCATCAAGCAGGCGATGTTGAACGTCGAAGCCGCCTGTCGCACGCAGCGTTTACCCGCGCGACTGATCATGCAGGTACACGATGAACTGGTGCTGGAAGTAAACGCTGACGCCACAAATGAAGTGGCCGACATGCTGCGCAAGGAAATGGCGCGGGCCGGTGAATTGGCTGTGCCGCTGAAGGTGGAGATCGGCGTCGGCGCGAACTGGGACGAAGCGCATTGATGGCGCGCCCGCTGATGAAATCGCGTGGCCGCCGGAAATCGCGCTTGCTGCCTAGTCAATAAAAACCCGATTAATTTAAAAACGGCGCGGAACTTCCCGCCCCCTCCCCCGTCCAATCTCCTGAGCGCCCAAAAGCGCTCCCCGCTTCCCTCCCTGAGCGGGTTGCCGCGCGGCGTCGAGACCCGCCTCGCGGTTTGTTCGCCCCGGTGGCTCAGCCACCGGGGCGCTTTATTTTCGGCCTTGCCGTTTTTCAGCCTCACCCTTTCGAAGCCCAGCCTCTTCCCCTGGCAATCGCCGCGATCCCCCTCACCCCAGCCAGCGCCGGATCACCGCCCGCGCCTCGTCCACTCCTACCCCCTTCAGCGCCGAAAACAACTGACAACTGGCCTTGCCCGCAAGACCGGCCTGCGCTGCGCGCAGCGCCGTCAATCCCGCGCCGCGCCCCAATTTGTCCGCCTTCGACAGCAGCACATGCGTCTGCTCGGCCGGCCGCCCCGCCCAATCCAGAAAGTGCAGGTCCATCAGCCCCACACCGCGCCGGCAATCCACGATCAGCAGCAGTCCGGCCAGACTTTCGCGCACACGAAGCGCCTCGCCCAGCGGTCCCCAATTCTCGCGCGCACCCGCCGCCACCGAAGCATGCCCATAGCCGGGCAAATCCACGATGCGCCGCCCCGGAGCCAGTTCAAAGTAATTGAACAACTGCGTGCGCCCCGGCGTGCGGCTGGTGCGCGCCAGACCATGCCGCGCGAGCAGCACATTGATCGCGCTGGATTTGCCCGCGTTCGAGCGGCCCGCCACCGCAATTTCGCGGCCCACGTCGGGCGGCAATCCGGCGGGCTTGGCCACGCTGGTGAGGAATCGCAATTCGGGCCAGATACTCACGGTCGCTCAGGGGTTGAAAAACAAGGCCCTAGTGTACAATTCGCCGCTTGACTGCTCGATCCCCGGGAGCTTGGAGACGCATGAGGAATTTCACGACTGCCGCAGCCGCGCTGGCTGTGCTTGTTTTTGCCGCCACCGCGCCTGCTGCCGAGGCCGTCAGTGGTGACGCTGCCGCCGGGGCCACGAAAGCAGCCACCTGCATCGCCTGTCACGGCACGGAAGGCAAGAGCGTGGACGCCAACGGCAAAGCCGTGAATCCCGAGTGGCCGGTGCTGGCGGGGCAGAACGCCACCTACCTGCGACAGCAGCTCACCTCGTTTCGCGCGGGTACTCGCATCAATGTCGTGATGCTGCCCTTCGTGCAAAACATCACCGATCAAGACATCGCCGACCTTGCCGCGTACTTCTCCACGCAAACGCCCGCCGGCGGCGAGGCCGATCCCTCCTTCTGGGAAGCCGGCCGCGCGCTGTATCGCGGCGGCGACGC
Source organism: Nevskiaceae bacterium (assembly GCA_031277355.1). Classification (GTDB taxonomy): domain Bacteria; phylum Pseudomonadota; class Gammaproteobacteria; order Steroidobacterales; family Steroidobacteraceae; genus ZC4RG30. The sequence continues at coordinate 2,249 of JAITMN010000149.1, forward strand.
CACGCGCGACATTCCCGCCTGCGTTGCCTGTCACGGTCCCGTGGGCCACGGCAATCCGGCGGCCGGTTATCCGTCGCTGCAAGCGCAGCACTCGGTGTACACGATCAATCAGCTCAACGCCTACGCCAATGGCACGCGCTACGTGCAGCAACAAACGCCGAACGCGCAGATGATGAACACGATTTCCGCCCGCCTCACCGCCGAGGAGCGCCGCAGTCTGGCCTCCTATGTTCAAGGAATTCGCTGATGACCCACACAATCAAATCCCTCGCCATCGCGGTCGCCGCCGCGCTGTTGCTGGCCGCTTGCGGCTCCAAACCAGCGGCTGAACAGGCCGCCGCGCCAGTGGCCGAAGCGGCAACGGTAGACGCCGCGCCCGCCGACTCCTCCGCCACCGACGCTGCGGCGCTGACCGAGGCCGCCCGGTCCACGCAGGAGTCCGTCAGCGCCGCCGCCGACAGCAGCGATGCCTCGCTGCAACGCCTCGCGCCACTGCCCGCCAATGCGCAGTTGCCCAGCGGTCGATGGAAGGCCGGCACGAACTACGTGGCCGTCGTTCCGGCGCAGAACACGCGCGCCGAACCCGGTCAGGTGGAAGTGATCGAAGTGTTCTGGCTGGGCTGCGCGCATTGCTATGCGCTGGAACCCTTCATGCAAGCCTGGCGCAAGAGCAAGGCCGACTACATCAAGTTCGAAGCCGTGCCAGTGATGTGGGGCGCGGCGCATCGCTCGCATGCGCGTCTGTACTACACGCTGGTGGCGCTGGGCCGTGAAGACCTGGCCGCCGTCGCCTTCGACGAAATCCACAAGCGCGGCAACTATCTGGTCGCCAACAACGACGCGCAAAGCGAAAAGATGCAACTGGCCTGGGCAAAAACCCAGGGCATCAGCGAAGCGGATTTCAACCGTGAATACAACGGCTTTTCCGTCAACACGAACATGCAGCGCGCCGAAGAAATCACCCGCCGCTACAAGATCGAGGGCGTGCCGCGCGTGGTCATCAACGGCAAGTACGAAACCGACGTGGGCATGGCTGGCGGTCACAACGAGTTGATCCAACTGATCAACGACTTGGCCGCACTCGAAAAGTCCCGCTAAAAAGCGCGCGCGTGCTGAGCGTCTTCTGCCTCACGCCGGTTGGCCTCAAGCGCCTCCAGCGCGAGGCGCAAGCGTCACTGCCGGAAGACGCAGTGTGGCTCGATCTGCTCGAACCCACGCAGAATGAAGAGCGTCTGGTCGAAGCGCGGCTGGGCATCGAGATTCCCACTCGCGAGGAAATGAGCGAGATCGAGTCTTCCAGCCGCCTGTACGAAGAAGAAGGCGGGTTGTATCTCACCGTCACCGTCGTCACAAAGCTCGACTCCGAACTGCCGGAAAACGCGCAGGTCACTTTCATTCTGAAAGACAACCGCCTGGTCACGAATCGCTACGTCGATCCGCTGCCGTTCAGACGTTTCACGCTGCAACTGGAACGGCATCCGCAATATCAAACCAGCGCGCAGACCGTGTTCGTGGGCCTGCTGGAATACATCGTCAATCGCATCGCCGATGTGATCGAGCGCGTGGGCACCGACATCGACCGCGTGACCGCCGAGGTTTTCAATCAGCGCGGGTCCGGCAATCCCGCGCGCACGCTGCAACGCGACTATCGCAAACTGCTGGAACGCACGGGTCAGGCCGGCGAGTTGATTGCCAAGGCGCGCGAGAGTCTGGCGAGCCTGTCGCGTCTGCTGGCCTTCGTGCAGCAATCCAGCGTCGTGATGACGCAGGACGTGCGCACGCGGCTGCGCACGCTATCCAAGGACGTGGTCGCGATGAGCGATCACGCCAGCTTCCTGAACTCGAATCTGAATTTCGTGCTCGACGCCACGCTGGGCATGATCAACATCGACCAGAACAATATCCTGAAGATATTTTCGGTCGTCACGGTGTTCCTGCTGCCGCCTTCGGTGATCGCCGGCATCTTCGGCATGAATTTCGCGCAAATCCCCGCGTCTCAGCAGCCGTGGGGATTTGCGGGCGCGCTGGTGTTGATGGTGCTCTCGGCGCTGCTGCCGTGGGCGTACTTCAAGCACCGAGGGTGGCTGTAGCCTCGTACTGCCCGGTCCGCAGCGCGTGCTCCGACACCCAACTGCCGTGAAACGTGGCGCGCACGCGCACCGGCAGTTTCAGCGTCGCCACCGGTCCCGCCGCAACGTTCTGCGCATCGAGGATCACAAGATCAGTGCGCATCTCGTGTACGCGGCACACCGGCACCAACAGCCAGCCATCGCCCTCCGGCGCATCGGGACTGCGCGGCACGAACTGCCCTTCCTGCACTGAATCGCCCGGCCCCGGCCGATACATTTCAAACTTGCCGGTAACGTGATCGACATGCCCCGTGCCGCTTGATCCATCCGGCGCGCGACCGGCGATCACATAGCCATGACGGTAGGGACGGCCCTGATAGCGATCATCCGTGCGCGGCATTTCGCAGGGGATGTCGAGCAATTGACGCTTCTCGAAGCCATCGGAATTGCCCGCCAGATCGAAGGTGAGCCGCTTCAGCAACGGCGGCACCGCTTCCGTGACCACGCCCTGCGGCGTGGGGAAGAACGGGAAGCAGTTACCTTCGTAGTAGCACACATCGAGGTGCACCTTCGTGCCTTCACGAAAGGCGTTCATCATGTGGCCGGCACTGGCAGACGGCCCCTTGAACCAGCGAATGTCCTTGGCGCTGCCGCCACGGCGCGGCACCAACGCCACATGCACTTGCTGATCCGGATGCCACTGATAGTACGGGCCGCCGGTTTTCAATACATCGAGATCGGTGATCAGCGGGAAGAACGGGAACACGATCCATTCATCGGTGATGGCGAAGTCGTGAACGCAGGCCGCATACGGCATCTGGAACCAGACTTCCTCGCGCATCTTGCCGTCTTTGTCGAACAGGTAGTACACGATGTCGCGCGAGGCGTCGCCCTTGGCCTGATAAGCAAAGGCCAGCAGTTCGTTGGTGACCGGGTCCACCTTCGGATGCGCGGTGAAGGTCTCGGCGCGCACCTGCCCGCCCAGATCGCTGCGGCCAATCGTGGCCAGCGTATCGCAGTCCATCTCGTGCGGCAGATCATCTTCCTTCAACGCATACAGACGACCGGCATGGAACATCGCCGTGGTATTGCCCGTGCCCATGTGTACACCGGCCACCGACGGATCATTCGTGTAGCGATTGCGATAGCGGCCAAACAGCGCGCGCCGCGCCTGCTGCTGCAATTGGTAGCGTTTGGTGTGCACCCAACGGCTGAGGTAGTCCACCTGACCGTTCTTGAAGCGGAACATGTGGATCATGCCCTCGCCGTCGATGAAGATGTCATCGAGGCGGCCGGAAGGGTATTGGCGATCCGCGCCCACTTTGTACAGCGCGCCCTCCAATCCTTCGGGGATGGCGCCCTGCGTCAGTTCCAATCCGCGCAGCGTGCTCTCGGTGCGCATCGGCGCACCCCAGCCGCGATACAGTTCCACATCGGGAAAATGAATGGCGTCGACCATGTTGCCAGTCCTCGTGTTATCGGCTTTCGTTCTTGGGTTTGCTGTCCATCGTTACCGCAGGGCGCGGCTTCATCAGCACTTCGCCCTTCCACGGCACCTGATCCATGTCGGTCCAGGCGTTCACATGCAGCGTCGTGAACAGCCACTTGCCGTTGATCTTTTGCACCGTGTCGTCGCGTGTGCCGATGCCCATCACGAAATTGGTGCGGTAATCCACGTTGAATTGCAGTATCTGAAAAAAGGATCGCACGCGCGCCGTGCCTTCTTTTTCCAGCGGGTCCATGATGAAGTGACTCATCAGATGCTGGCGGCCATACCACCAGCTCTGGCGGTCATACCACAACGATTCCAGGTTCTTGCGAATGGCCTCGTGGCCCTGCACCTTGCCCTGCCACAGATGATTGAACCAGGCATCTTCGGCGAAGGTGGATAGCGCCATGTCGATATCCGCCAGATCGATGCCCCAGGCGTAGCGCGCGAAAAGCTCCTGTATTTCGAGCCGGTCGAGCGCCGTCAGTTGCCAGTTTGCCGCCATCGTTCCCCCGTTCGTTGATGACCGGCTATTGCCGGCGCGGACCGGCAACATCGCCGGGCTTGTCGTCAAAAATACTGGTCGGCGCACCGTGATTGGTCATGATGGCCTTGCGGCGAATGAAACGCAGGATGGACTCCGGCCCCGTGCGCGAACCGCCAAGACCGGAGTTGCCGAAGGCATGCGTGCCGATCTTGCGCAGCTTGGCGAAGGTGAGGAAGGTGTCTTGCACGAACACGCTGCCGGCGTTGATGCGCTCGGCAATCGGCAACGCTTCGGCTTCGCTGCCGGCGATCACCGAAGCGGTGAGACCGTAGGTGGTGTCGTTGGCAAGATGAATCGCCTCGTCGAGGGTGCGATAGCGCATCACCGGCAGCACGGGTCCGAAGGTTTCCTCGCGCATCAGCGTCATCGAGTGATCCACATCGGTGACGACCGTGGGCCGCATGTACAAACCGCCGCCCAGGGTTTCAACGACTCCGCCGGTCAGCACCTTGGCGCCTTTGTCGATGGCCTCTTGCAGATGCGCCTGAACGATCTGCGGCTGACGCACGAAGATGAACGGGCCGATGTGACCGTTCAGCGGATCGCCATCGTTCAGCGTGACGCGCCTGGCCTTTTCCACCAATTGCGCAACGAAGGCATCGTGTATCGACTCATGCACATAGATGCGTTCGATGGAGTAGCACACCTGCCCGGTGGCGTAGACGCCGCCGCGCAGCACCGCTGTGGTGGCGCGATCGAGGTCGGCGCTGGCCGTCACGACGACGGGGTCTTTGCCGCCCATTTCCAGAAAGCAGGGAATCAGCCGCTCGGCGCAGGTCACCGCCACCTTGCGGCCGGTGGCGACGCTGCCGGTGAAGCACACGAGGTCGGCATTGCGGATCACGTCCTGCCCGGTGGCGCCGTCGCCGAACACGATGTCGAACACTTCGGCCAGTTCGGGCACGCGCTGAATCGTCTCCATCAGCGGGCCAACGAAACGCGGCGTGACTTCACTGGGTTTGAGCAACACCGCACAACCTGCGAACAACGCAGGCACCGCATCGAGCAGCGCCAGCATCATCGGCGCATTCCACGGTGAAATCACGCCGACCAGAGGATAGGCCACCAACTGCGAGCGAATCTCCACTTCAGGCATCGTCACCGATTGGCCGTGAAAGCCCGCGCGTTCCAATGCGCCGGCGGCGTCTTCGGCCCAGCCGCCGATGTTCGCCACGGCGATATAGGCTTGAAACTGCGAGGTGTGACAACCGCCGGTGTCGGCGCCATCGGCAGCGCCGATCTGTTTGGCCTTGGCGAGCAGTTCACCGATCCAGCGGCGCATGATGCCCACTCGCTCCGCGAGCGGTCGCGCGGCCCAAGCCACTTGATTGGCGCGCAAGCGCGCGGCGCGGGCGGCTACTTCGGCGGCGCTGGCCACCGGCATCTGAAATTCAATCTCGCCGCTGCGCGGATTGCGGACGCTCAGCGTTCGGATGGTATCGGTGGACATTGAAACCCCTGCGTTATTGGCTGATTCTAGTCTTGGTTCACATCAAGACCAAAGACGCGCGTGGCGTTGCCAGCGAAAATCATTTGCTTCTCTGCCGCGCTCAGCCAGTCGAATCGGTGAATGCAGGGCGCAACGTCGTCCATTTGTTTGCCGGTATCCGGATTCACCACCGAACCCACGCCCGGACATTCGCTGCCAAAGAGACAGCGCTCGGGACCGACCGTCTTGATGAGCAGGCGCAGCGCTTCTTCGGTGTAGAGAACCGTGTCGAAATAAAGTTTGCGCATCCGGTCGGAAAAGCGCTCTTTATGGCGCAACGAACCAGCCTCGAAGCGTCCGAACTGATACGGCATCGCACCGCCGCCGTGACTGACGACGATTTTCAGCGTGGGGAAGTCGTCGAACACGCTTGAATTGCAGAGGTTGAATACCGCAATCGTTTCTTCGTTGA
>JAITMN010000154.1 GCA_031277355.1 Nevskiaceae bacterium
GCCTCTGACGCCATGGACAGGCCCAACCTGCCCCAGCGTCAGCGTCTTCACGATCAGGCCGCGACAGCGGCCAACTGCTGCTTGCGATACGCCTTGACCAGCGCAGCCACGCGCTCGGAGGTCTGCGCGCCCTGGCTCACCCAGTAGTCGATGCGCGGCAGATTCAGGCGAACGGCAGTGTCGTTCTTGCGCGGTGAAGGGTTGAAGAACCCCACCATTTCAAGGCTTTTGCCGCCTTGGCGCTTGCGGTGATCGGTGACGACCACGTGATAAAAGGGTTGATTGCGCGCACCACGGCGCGTCAGGCGAATAGTTACCATACTCGGGTCAAGGCCTCAGTCTAGTTAGGGCTACCGAAAAAGAGCGCGGGATGATACGCGGGTCGGGGGCCGGGGGCAAATGGCGCGCGGGAGAGTGCATTTCTCGATGATCGCGCCAGATTCACAGCGTTCTCATTATCTCGAACTGACGCCATAGTTGGCGGGCGTCTCAGCTATAGCCTTTTGGAGCAAAAAATGATATCTATCATTGGTAGTCACCGTCTGTTCTCATCGCTCCAGGAGGCCGCCATGACCTTTGCCGCCAAATTGTTCGTTTCAGGCCGGAGCCAGGCCGTGCGGCTGCCCAAGTCGCTGCGCTTCGAGGGCAGCGAGGTCATCGCCAAACGCTTCGGCAATGGCGTGCTGCTGTTGCCGCCCGACAACCCGTGGCAATTGATGCGCGAGGCTTTGCAGGAATTCGAGCCCGGGTTCCAGATGCAGCGCGAACAGCCGCCGCAGCAGGAGCGCGAGGCGTTGAAGCCATGACGGCGCCACGTTTTTTGCTGGATACCGACACCTGCATCTACATCATCAATCGGAAACCGCCGGGCGTGTTCGCGCATTTCCAGGGGCTGGCCGCCGGCGAAATCGGCGTTTCCAGCATCACCGCAGCGGAGTTGCGATTCGGCGCCGCCAAGAGCGGTTCGGCTCGCAACGCGCAGGCGTTGGAGAAATTTCTCGCGCCGCTGGAAGTGCTGCCCTTCGACGATGCGGCCACGCGCGAATATGCGTCGCTGCGCGCCCATCTGGAACGCTCCGGCAATCCCATTGGCGCGCTCGACACCTTGATCGCCGCGCACGCACTGGCGTTGAACACCGTGCTGGTCACCAACAATCAGCGCGAGTTCGCCCGCACGCCACGCCTGCGGCTGGAAAACTGGGTGTAACGGCTGCGCGCGTCGCGCTACGGCGACGCCATGCGATACATCGGGCGCGGGTGGTATCTTGCGCGCCCTTTTGCCTACGCACATCCGGAGTCTTCATGTCAGCATCCCTGCCAGTTCCCAGCGGTGACCGCGTTGTATTGAGCGGCCTGAGCTCCCGGGAATACGAACATTCCATGGACAAAATCGCGCTGGATGCGCTGCGCAACATTCCCATTCTTCCCAAGCTGATCGAACTGGTGGAAACGCCCACCAGCATGACCACGCGGTACGCGATGCTCGGCAGCGACCTGCGCATCACCGACAAGCAGTTCCCTTCGCTGTACCGGATGTTCCGGCAAGCCTGCGACGTGCTGGAAGTGCCGGAGCCGCTGCTCTACGTCAGTTCCGCGCCGGCAATAAACGCCTTCACCGCCTGTTCGGACAAACCCATCATCAAGATTCACAGCCATCTGCTCGACATCATGCACGACGATGAAATCATGTTCGTCATCGGCCATGAGCTGGCGCATATCAAGTCCGAGCATCTGGTGTATTCGGTGCTCGGCGAACTGTTGAGCACCGGCGCGCTGCGGCTGATCGTCGGCACGGTTCCGGGTTTGAGCATGCTGTATACGCCGGCGGAAATCTCGCTGAACTACGCCTACTATCATTGGCTGCGCGCGGCCGAATACACCTGTGATCGCGGCGGCGTGCTCGCCTGTCAGAACTTCGATGCGGCCTGCCGCGCGTTGATGAAGCTGTCGGGCCACTCGCACAAATACGCCGACGAACTGAGCCTCGACGCCTTCGTCGCGCAGGCCGGTGCGTTCCACGAAGAAAACGAATCGACGCTGGGCAAGATTCAGCAGATTCTGCTGAGCTTCGGTCAAACGCATCCGTGGGCCGTGCTGCGCGTTCGCGAACTGATGAAGTTTCGCGACAGCGGCGACTACGACAGGATTCTGCGGCGTGAAATCCAACTGCCCGCACCACCGGCCGACCCCGCCGCGAAGGAAGCGGGGTCCGGCTCGCTGTTGTCGTCGATGCCGAGCATGCCGAAGATCGGCAATCCCTTCAGGAAGGGATAACCGGCGAGGCTGGCGCTACGGCTGCGGGTTGAATCCCAGAATCGACTTCACTTCGAGGAATTCATCGAAGGCGTAGTCGCTGAACTCGCGGCCGTTGCCCGAATGCTTGTAGCCGCCAAAGGGCACATGCAGATCAAGCGGCGCGTTGTTCAGGCACACGTAGCCGGCGCGAATCTTCGAGGCCACGGCGCGGGCGCGATCCAGATTCTTGCTCTGGACGTACCCGCCCAGCCCGTAGTCGGTGTCGTTGGCGATGGCGAGGGCTTGCTCTTCGGTGTCGTAGCCGAGAATGCACAGCACGGGGCCGAAGATTTCCTCGCGGGCAATGGCCATGTCGTTCGTCACGCCGGCGAAGATCGTGGGGCGAACGAAGTAGCCCTTGCTCAATCCATCGGGACGGCCGGGGCCGCCGGTCACCACTTCGGCGCCGGCCTCGATACCCTGACGGATCAGGCCCTGCACCTTGTCCCACTGCCTGCCCGAGATCACCGGACCCATGCGGCTGTCGCCCTTCGGGTCACCCACGGTCCAATTGGCAGCCACTTGCTTTGCGATTTCAGCCACTTGCGGCATTAACTTGTTGGGAACCAGCATGCGCGTTGGCGCGCGGCACGACTGACCCGAGTTGCTCATCACCGCGTTGACGCCGCCGGTCACCGCTGCGGTGAGGTCCGCGTCTTCCAGAACGATATTGGGCGACTTGCCGCCCAGTTCCTGATGCACGCGCTTGATGCTGGCCGCTGCGGCGCGCGCCACGTCGGCCCCGGCGCGCGTGGAACCGGTGAGGGAGACCATGTCTACGCCGGGGTGCGCGGCGATGGCCGAACCCACCACCGGGCCTTCGCCCTGCACCAGATTGAACACGCCGGGGGGCACGCCGGCGGCATCGAGAATTTCGGCAAAGAGTTGCGCCGAGTACGGCGCCAGTTCAGAAGGCTTCAGCACCACGGTGCAACCCACGGCCAGCGCCGGCGCGGTCTTCGCGCAAATCTGGTGAATGGGCCAGTTCCATGGCGTGATGAAACCGCACACGCCGATCGGTTCTTTCACCACGCGATGCGTGCCGCGATCTTGGTGGAAGCTGAATTTTTTCAGGAAGTCGGCAGTGATCTGAAAGTGCTGTGGGCCAATCGCGGCCTGCGAACCCAGCGACAACCACGTCGGTGCGCCCATCTCTTCGGTGATCAGCTCCGCCATTTCGTTCACGCGCGAACGGAATACTTCGACGACGTGCTCCAGCAGCGCGATGCGGGTCTGCACCGGCGTTGCCGACCACGCCGGGAACGCGGTGCGTGCGGCGGCGACGGCTTTGTCCACATCGGCGGCGGTGCCCAACGCCACGCGGCCGGAGACGGCTTCCGTGGCCGGATTGATCACTTCAGCAATCTGCCCGCCCGCAGGATCAACCCATTGGCCGCCGATGTAGAACTTCAGACATTCGCGCATGAAACTAGACTCCAGATTAGAAAAGTAATTTTATTTATTGATTTTATTGATGATAAATTTTATAGCGTTGAATCAACGACCGGGCGGCATGAACGGCCCGCCACCGCCGCCGAACCGGCCCGCCATCGACCCCAGCATCCGCTGCAACTTGCCGCTGCCCAACTGCTTCATCATCTTCTGCATCTGCT
>JAITMN010000292.1 GCA_031277355.1 Nevskiaceae bacterium
CACCGACCCGCCGAACACGCGACGGTCATCGTATTGTTCAAACTGATCGCCACGCAGCGCATCGATGCCATAGGTGAAATTCGAGAACAGTTGCAGCCCATAGTCCACGCCATAGGCCACATACTCCAAACGTCCCGGTCCCACATCGTTGCTGCCGTTCACCGACAACGAATAACGATGCGTATTGCCGCCGCTGTCGTCATCCATCGCATCGAAGCGGCCCAGCACGCCGGCTTCCACCGCGCGCAGCGGAATCTGATCGGTGGCCCGCCACTGGCTGCGATAACCGGAGAACGTCAGCGCCAACGCCGATTCGTCACGCTGCCGTGACCAGCGCGCCAGCAGATTGGTCTTGTGCAAGTCTTCCGGTAACGTCCACGGTCCATCGCTGCGACCGAATTCACCACCCAACAAGAGATCACCGTCGAAAGCCGTCATCGAACCGCCCGCCACCGCGCGCAGATAGTCGTCCGGTCCCAGTGTCATCGATGCGAACGGCGCAAGCTGTGAACGAAGATGCAGCATCGCCTCGCCCGCAGCGGAGAAGTTGCCCGCTTGCGCGTAGTACGTTCCCTTTCGATACACCACGCGATCAACGAACTCGGGAATCACGAAGTTGATGTCCAGATAGCCTTGTCCGTGCGCATGCGTGGGCAGGTTCACCGGCACGCCATCGACCAGCGTGGCGAAGTCCGTGCCGTGATCCAGATTGAAGCCGCGCAGGAAGTATTGATTCGCCTTGCCGTCGCCGGTGTGCTGCGTGACGATCAATCCGGGCACGACTTCCAGCAGTTCGCCGGTGCGCAGCAGCGGGCGATGTTCGATCTGCTCCGCCAGCACCGTGCCTTCGCTGGCCGCACGCGGCAAGCCTGCAAGCTCGATGCGCTGCGCGACCACGAGCACGGCGCTCAGTTCGTCGTGCGCGCCGGTGATGCCCGCAGCGTTGCCGATGTCAGGGCAGGCGGCAAGCAGCGCAGTACAAGTGAGACTGAATACGCGGGACCGCGCGGGTCCGTTGTCAGACAGATGAAACAAAGACGCTTCCACCACGCAGCCAACGACAAGTGGCCGCGAGTCTAGGAAGTCAATGTTTCAACGAATTGAAAATGGCCGGGAAAGTGGTCGGGGTGACAGGATTTGAACCTGCGACACCTACGTCCCGAACGTAGTGCTCTACCAGGCTGAGCTACACCCCGATACGGTGGGCGCGGGAGTGTACGCGAGCGGCCCTGCGCCTGTCATCGGTCTTTAGCGATCCCGTTCGACGGCTACGGTGGCAAGCTCCGCCAGCGCGTCCCGGTAGGGGGAGGGCGGCGCCACGGCCAGCGCGTCGATGGCGGCCCGGGATTCGGCCCGGGCGCGCTCCCGCGTGTACTCGATGCCGCCGCTGCGGTCGATGCAGGCGATGATCTGCGCCAGGCGCTCGGCGGCGTCCGCATCCCCGTCCGCGCCCGCCGAATCCGCGCCCCCCGCCCCAAGAATCGTCTCGCGGATCATCTCCCGCTCGGCCCCCTGCGTCTGCCGCAGCGCGTGGATCAGCGGCAGCGTGGGCTTGCCCTCCGCCAAATCCTCGCCCAGATTCTTGCCGCGCACCGCCGGGTCGCCGCGATAGTCGAGAACGTCGTCGATCAACTGGAACGCGGCCCCCAAGTGCCGCCCCCAGGCCGCAAGCCCCGTCTGCACGGCCTGCGACGCGCCGCAGAGCACCGCCGCCACCTCGCCGCCGGCCTCGAACAGCTTGGCCGTCTTGCGGTGGATCACTTCCAGATAGCGTTCTTCGGTGGTGTCCGGGTCCTGCGCATTCATCAATTGCAGCACTTCGCCTTCGGCGATCACATTCGTCGCGTCGGCCATGATTTCCATCACGCGCTGCGAGCCGATGGCCGCCATCATCTGAAACGCGCGGGAATAGACGAAATCGCCTACCAGCACGCTGGCCTCGTTGCCGAACAGCGAATTGGCGGTGTCGCGGCCCCGGCGCATCGCGGAGTGGTCCACCACGTCGTCGTGCAGCAGCGTGGCGGTGTGGATGAACTCGATGAAGGCCGCCGCCTCGCAGTGGCGGGCGCTGCCGGGAGGCTCCCCGCCGCTGGCGGCGCGGGCGGCCAGCACCACGGCCAGCGGCCGCAGGCGTTTGCCGCCCCCGGCCACGATGTATTCGGCCACCTGGCCGACCAGCGCCACGGGGCTTGCCAGGCTCGCCCGGATGATCCGGTCCACCTCGACAAGATCGGGGGCCACCAGCTTGCGAATTTGCTCCAGCGTCATAAGGGGGCGCATGGTAGCAGCAAGTGGCTGTTTGGCCGGGGATTCCCTGGCAAAACGATGTTTGACCCGCGCGGCGCGCGCCATTAGAATGCGCGGCCTTTCGCTAGTCCGGAGTCCCCCAAGCCCATGTACGCCGTCATCGCCACCGGTGGCAAGCAATACCGCGTGGAAAAGAATGCCCTGCTGAAGGTCGAAAAGCTCGACGCCGAGCCCGGTTCGACGGTGCAGTTCGACGATGTGCTGCTGGTGGCCGATGGTTCGGACATCAAGATCGGCACGCCGAACGTTGCCGGCGCGAAGGTCAGCGCCACCGTTGAATCCCACGGTCAGGGCGAGAAGAAAGTCATCGTGAAATTCCGTCGCCGCAAGCACTACAAGCGTGGCGGCAATCATCGCCAGCAATACACGCTGGTCAAGATCACCGATATCGCCTGATCGACAAACACAGGCGCAGAGGTAACACAACATGGCACACAAGAAAGCAGGCGGCAGCACACGCAACGGCCGCGAATCCCATGCCAAGCGGCTGGGCGTGAAGCGCTTTGGCGGTCAGCATGTGCTGGCGGGCAATATCCTCGTTCGTCAGCGCGGCACGCCGATGCGCGCCGGCACGAACGTGGGCATCGGCACCGATCACACGCTGTTCGCGCTGGTGGAAGGCACGGTACAGTTCCAGACCAAGGGCGCCGAAGGCCGCACCTTTGTCAGCGTGGTGCCGAACGCTTAAGTCTTAAGCGCGCGATGCACGCAGGATCGAAAGCAAGCCCCGGCCTCGCGCCGGGGTTTGTGCATCCGGGAGCCGCAAATGAAATTCGTCGATGAAGCCACGGTGAAAGTGCAGGCCGGCAACGGCGGGCGCGGTTGCGTCAGCTTCCGGCGCGAAAAATTCATTCCCTTCGGCGGGCCGGATGGCGGTGATGGCGGCACTGGCGGCAGCGTGTTCTTCGAGGCCGTGCAGGGCATCAATACGCTGGCAGATTTTCGTATTCAACGCACCTATCGCGCGAAGAACGGGCAGGGCGGTTCGGGGAATGACTGCACCGGGCGCGGCGGCGAAGACCTGATCATCCGCGTGCCGGCGGGCACGACGATCACCGATGAGGAAACCGGCGAGGAATTGGGCGACCTGAAAGCCGAAGGGCAGAGGCTGAAGATCGCCGCCGGCGGCAAGGGCGGCTTCGGCAATGCGCGCTTCAAGACCAGCACGAATCGCGCGCCGCGTCAGTTCGGGCCGGGGTTGCCGGGCGAGAAGCGGCAGTTGCGGCTTGAAATGAAGGTGATCGCCGACGTGGGTTTGCTGGGGTTGCCGAACGCCGGTAAATCCACGCTGATTCGCGCGGTGTCGGCTGCGCGCCCGCGTGTGGCGGATTATCCGTTCACGACGCTGCATCCGAATCTGGGCGTGGTGGACGTGGGCCAGCATCGCAGCTTCGTGATGGCCGATATTCCGGGGCTGATCGAAGGCGCGGCTGAGGGCGCGGGCTTGGGCATCCGATTCCTGAAGCATTTGCAGCGCACGCGCGTGCTGCTGCATCTGATCGACATCGCCCCGCCTGATCCGGAAGCCGATCCGGTGAAGGATGCCCGTGC
>JAITMN010000309.1 GCA_031277355.1 Nevskiaceae bacterium
TGATCGTAGTCCTTCATCCACCGCTCCGGCGTGATCAACGGATAGTCGGTGCCGAACAGCATCTTGTGCTTCAACTGCGTGTTCGCGTAGTGGATCAACTGCGGCGGAAAATACTTCGGTGACCAGCCCGAAAGGTCGATGTAGACATTGGGCTTGTGCAACGCCACCGACAACGCCTCATCCTGCCAGGGCCACGACGGATGCGCGATGATGATGGTCATGTCGGGAAAATCCGCCGCCACGTCGTCGAGGTGCATCGGGTTGGAGTATTTCAGCCGCAGGCCGCCGCCACCGCGCAGCCCCGAGCCCATGCCCGAGTGACCGCTGTGAAACACCACCGGCATCTTCGCCTCGGCGATGGCCTCATACATCGGATACGCCAGCCGGTCGTTGGGATAAAACCCCTGACAAGTGGGATGAAACTTGAAGCCGCCGATGCCCTCGTCGATCAGACGCTTCACCTCGCGCAGCCCCATCTTGCCCTTGTGCGGATCAACGCTGCCGAAGGCGATCATCACGTCGCTGTTGGCGCGCGCCGCATCGAGTACTTCTTCATTGGCAATGCGGCGGCGGCCGATCTCGAACTCGGTGTCCACTGTGAACATCACGAGGCCAATCTTGCGCTCGCGGTAATAGTCCACCGTTTCCTGAATCGTCGGCGGATTACCGGACTTGAAGTATTTCTTCTTCTGCTCCTCGATTTCGTTGGCGTAGTCGTCCTCCGGCTGCCGGCAGGAGATTTCGGCATGGGTATGGACGTCGATGGCGATCAGTTGGTCGGTTTTCATGGGCGCGATTTTGCCACAGCCGGTGCGGGCCGGCTCAGGACTCCATCAACGCCAGCAGTTCGGCCGTTTTGGCGCGCATCAACGCCTCATCGCCGCGCGATTCCACATTCAGCCGCACCAAGGGTTCGGTGTTCGAGGCGCGCAGGTTGAAACGCCAGTCGTCGAACTCCACCGACAATCCATCGGTGTGGTCGATGGACTTCGCGCGCGCCTCATAGTGCTTCTGCGCTTTTTCCAGCACCGCCTTCGCCCCGCCCTTCGACGGATCGAGCTTGCGATTGATCTCCCCGCTGGCCGGAAACAGCTTCATCCGCTCGCCCACCAGTTGCGAGAGCGTCTTGCCCGTTTCACTCATCACCTGCAACACCACCAGCCACGGAATCATCCCGCTGTCGCAGTAGGAGAAGTCGCGGAAGTAGTGATGCGCGCTCATCTCGCCGCCGTAAGCGCCGTCGCAATCACGCATCACCTGTTTGATGAAGGCGTGACCGGACTTCGACAACACCGCCTTGCCGCCATTGCGCTGCACGATGTCGAGCGTGTTCCAGGTAAGACGCGGATCATGAACGATGCGCGCACCCGCCTCACGCTTGCAGAACACTTCGGCCAGCAGACCGACGAGGTAGTAGCCTTCGATGAAGGTGCCGTGCTCATCGAAGAAGAAGCAGCGGTCGAAGTCCCCATCCCAGGCAAGGCCAACGTCCGCGCCATGCTCACGAATCGCATCGATGGTGGACTGACGATTCTCCTCCAGCATTGGGTTCGGCACGCCATTGGGGAAAGTGCCGTCGGGCTCGTGGTGAATCTTGATGAAGCGAAACGGAAGCTTCGGTTCCAGACGATCCACCACCATTCCCGCGCCGCCGTTGCCGGCGTTCACCACCACCTTCAACGGCTTGAGCGCCGCATGATCCACGTAGCCCAGCAGGTGCGCGTCGTATCGGGCGTTGATGTCGAGCGGTGTTACCTTGCCCGGCGTTGCGGCCTTGGCCGGCAACTGCCCCGACTCGATCAGCCGCGCCATGTCCATCAACCCGGTATCGGCGCTGATCGGCCGCGACTGCTCGCGCACGAACTTCATGCCGTTGTAATCCGGCGGATTGTGGCTGGCCGTGACCATGATGCCGCCGTCGAACTCATAGGCGAAGGTGGCGAAATACACCCCCTCCGTGCCGCACAGGCCGATGTCGGACACCTCCACGCCGCTGTCGCACAGCCCGCGCACCAGCGCTTCGCAGAGCTTGGCGCTGGAGAGGCGGATGTCGCGCCCCACGCAAACGCGCCTGGGCTTCACGAAGGCGGCATAGGCCTGGCCGATCTGGTAGGCCAGCGTTTCGTTCAGTTCGGTGGGGATGCGTCCGCGGACGTCGTAGGCTTTGAAGGCGGTGAGAGTAGTCATGGGGATAGTCTAACAAACCCCCACCCCTTCATGCGGCGACTGACTTCAGTAGCCGCGCGCCAGATCGAACACCGAGTACATCTTTTCTCCGTTGGCGAAACGGCGCATGTTGTCGCGCACCACGATCCAGCGCAGTTCGTTCACGCGCGAGGCTTCGGGAGTCACCTCCCGTGTACCCGCGCCGGCCGGACTGCCGCCCCAGGGCGCAAGAATCAGATTCGGAGCATCCCACAACGGATGATCCTTCGGCAACGGCGCATAGGTGGCCCAGTTCATCGCGGCGCTGCCGATCACGCCAGACTTCAGCGCTGCGGCCAAATCCTCCGCCACGACGATATCGGCCCGCGCCCAATTTATCAGCATCGCACTGCGCTTCATGCGGGAAAACATCTGCGCATCGAACAGGCCGCGTGTTTGCGGCGTGAGCGGCGCGGCGACCATCACCACATCGGCCTGCCCGATGAGCGACGGCAGTTCATCCGGCAACCCCACATGAGTGACGAAGTCCGGCGGATTGCGATTGACCGGGTCGGTGGCAATGACTTTCATGCCCACCGCATGCGCCATGCGCGCAATTTCGGTTCCCGCGCCGCCGAGACCGATGATCAGCATCGTCGCGCCTTCCAGCCGCAGAGCCGGCCGCCCGCCGCGACGGTTCAAATCGCGTTGCTGCTGATTGGCAAGCAACACGTCGATGTCCCGCGCCAGCGCGAACACATAGCCCATGCCTATTTCGGCAAGAACACTGTTCTTCACTTTCTGCGAAGTCGTCAGCAGCACCTCGCCTCCGGCGATCGAGGGAATCGTCAGACAGGTATCGCCGCCGCCGCTATCCGCGTGTACCCAGCGCAGTTTGGGCGCATTGCTCATCGTCGCACTACAGCCCATTTCAACCAGCGCATCGGCCTCGGTCAGCAGTGGCGTCGCCTCCTCTGCGGTGCTCACGCCAACCACCGTGACGCCGGAGGGCATGGCCTCTTGCAACCACGCAACCCGTTCAGGCTTGTCGACCTTCACCACCAGCCTGCTCGGCTTGACCCAGTTCGGCAATATCTGCTGAACCGTGCGCGGGCTTTCGATCAACTGGAATTCTTCCAGCGCTGTGGGCAGGTCGAGCCGTTCAGATTCGGCTGCGATGGTGATCGCCGGAGCCAACAGGATCGGCCAAAGGTATTTGATGATTCTCATTGGTTCATCTCCGGCGAATACACCCCGACTTCGATCACGCGTCTTCCAGTAGATCCTTGCGCAGAATCACACCCAGCCCCGGCGCGTCCGGCAATTGCATGAAGCCCTGCTTGTCGATGCGCGGCGCGTTCTCGTAGATCTCCCACTGCGCCTGAATGTCGATCACCGGCGGCTCGTGAATCAGTTCCCAGGTTGGCCCCGTGCCGCCCGGTCCGAAGAACACGCCATTCTGCAACGAAGCGCTCACATGACCAGCGGCAAACACGCCCGGACCGAACCCGGCATGCGGCACACAGTTCTTGTGATAAGCCGACGCCAGCGTGGCGATCTGGCGCGCGAGACTGGGACCGATCTGACACACTTCGAACTGAATGATGTCGAAGGAATCTTTTTCGAGCATCACGCGGAAGTCGTGCAAAGCCCGGTTGGCTTCTCCGCCGGCAATGCGCACCTTCACGGAATGGCTCAACTGCGCCAGTTCATCGAAGTTCCAGCGCGACAGCGGCTCTTCCAGCCAGTAGACATTGTAGCGATCGAACTCCAGCGCAGTTTCCAGCGCCCGCGCGTAGTCCCAACGTCTGCCCGAATTGCCTCCATCCGGCGACTCTCCGGCCTGATTGGCGTCGGTGGTGATGATGAAATCCTTGCCCACGAGCTTGCGCGTCTGTTCCATCACCGCCACGTCGTCTTCCATGGTCTGGAAATGCGAGCGGAACTTGATCGCGCGCCAACCGGCCTCGCGCACTCGCTGCGCCATCTCGGCGCGCTCGGCCGGCCTGCCGGTGGTCCACTGACTGGCATAGGGCATCAACTTGCCGTCGCGCCCACCCCAGAGCCGCCACAGTGGCATCCCGAGAATCTGCCCTGCCAAATCCCAGAGCGCGATCTCTATATCGGCCCCGCCAGAGATGGGATTGAAGCCGCCGCCCAAGGCATACAGCCCCGGAGCCAGCAACTGCACGTCGAGCGGATCGGCGCCAATCAAGCGCTGTTTGGCCGAAGCCAACGCCTGCGGAGACACACCCCGCGCAAGGCCCGTCAACCCCGCATCGGTGGTAATCAGCGTGACATTCTCGCCGCCGACGCGATACGCACGGCCCGGCGGTGACCCTGGCGGAGAGGGAAGCGCTCCCAATTCCCTCACCACCTTCACGCGCTTGGCCTGCACGTCGGTGATCTTGACCTTGCCCCGGTTGCCGGCAGCCGCAGCCGCAAACAGCGGAAATGGTGTCGCCCCTGCGGCCATCAGCGCCATCGCCTGACCCAGAAATGTTCGTCTTTGCATAGTGCCCCCTGTTGTTTCGCCAGACCGCGCGGCGGGAGATCGCCGCGCGGTCATATCCGACTATTGGGTATCAGAACCTGAATCCCAGATTGAGGAAGAAGTATTGACCAAGCATATCGAACATACTGGTCAACGTGCCCGCATTGCCCGGCACAAACGGCGGGTCCTTGTCGAGCACGTTGTTCACGCCCAGCGTGACGCTGGGCGATCCCCAATTCTCGGTCTCGGGCGCCCACCGAATGTTCAGATCGTGGATCCAGTAGAACCCTGTGCCGCTGTAATTCAGCACGTTGGGGGTGGGAATGTTCCCGTTGCTCACGGCTGTATCCACCATCGCGTCGATGAAGCGCGCAGACCAGGACGCAGACCATTGGTCGTGGCGCCAGGCAAAATTCAGGCTACCCTTCCAGTTCGGGTAGTTGAATGTACCCCTTCTCTCGGGCGTGCCCGCGCTGCTGTCGTACGCACTCAGCAACCTGGTGGTGCGCAAATCCACGGAAAGGCTGCCCGGCACCTTGCCCAGCGAGGGGAAGTTGTAGCCAGCCGAAAAGTCTATGCCGCGGCTCGACACCTCGTTGACGTTGATGCCATACACGGCGATGAGCCCGATGCTGCCGTCGGGATTGCGCAGGTCATACTGGTAACAGAGATCTCCCACATTGGCCACTCGTGCCGAGAAATTCGGATCGGTATAACACTCCTGCAATACATCAGACAGATTGGTGAGCCGGATGCCGTCGGTCAACTTCACATTGTAGTAGTCCACCGTCGCCGTGAAATTTTCGAAGAACGTGGGCGTCAGCACCGCTCCGATGGTGTAGCTCTTGCCCTTCTCCGGCTGCAACCCCGGCGAACCACCCGAACGGCGCAACAGGGTATTGCCGGTGAGCGGCGGGCCGTTGGGAGAACCGGCGGCGATGCAGTTGGCGTCCACCACCGGGTTGCCCGCCCGAATGCCGTCGAGTCGGCAGGGGTCTGTGGCGATGTCCTGACTGACGCCGCCACCACGGTACAGGTCAAACGGCGTGGGCGCGCGGAACGACGTGCCATAGCTCGCCCGGAAACGGAAGCTGTCATTCACCGCATAGCTCATGCCCACTTTCCAGGTGGTGGAATCATCCAGCACAGTGCCAGCCGCGTCGAAAGAGGTGTAACGCACCTGGGCATTCAGATCAAGGCTCTTGGCCCCAGGCAGATCCTTCAGCAGCGGCACCTGAATTTCCGCATAGCCTTCCCGCGTGCTGTAGGCCCCATCCCAGGGGAGCAGCACCGTGCGAGCAGAATCCAGGGTTGGCGTGATGGGATCCACCGACTGCTGCCCCGTGGTGCGCTTGTATTCATAGCCCAGCGCAGCCATCAGTTCGCCAGCCGGCAGAGTGACAATCGGACCACTGATCGTCCCGGTGAGCTGCTGCACGGAATACACCGTCGTGACCATTTCGTCGAACCAGCCATAGTTGGCCTGCGCTTCGCTCATCGCGGCCCCGCCGGCAAAGAACTCATCGAGGTTGCCGAACGCGCCCACCCGCGAGCACTCGACATCCAGTTCGCACAATTCGGGTATGAACAAGTTGCGAATCTTCGAGGAGATCGGATAAGCGGTGTAGATCTGGTCGCTATAGGTGCGGGAGTTGCTCAACATCACATCCCAATCCCAGCGCCCGGCAATGCGGCCTTCGAAACCGAAGTTGCTCCACAACTGCGAGACATCGGTCAACTGATCGTTGCGGCCGGCCGGAAGCGTGAGCCACCTGACGCCGATATCCTGACCGAAAGGATTGGCCGAACTCGTGGCCGGGATGTTGAAGCCCGCCGGATACAGACCGAATGCGTTGTACGTGGTGAGCGAATAACCACCGATCGGAGCGTCGTTATAACGATTGGTGTAGAAGAATTGCCCCTTGAAGGTGATGTTGTCGGTGATGTCGTAGTGACCCAAAGCGCCAACGTCACGGATGGTGTTGCCGGTGTTCATCACGTTGACGTGCGCGGCATTGGCGTTGAACGTCGGACAATCAGCCACGTCTCCCGAGAACACATTCGCGCCGCCATCGAGCGGATAACAAGCCAGCAACGGACGCCCCGCAGGGCCGGGAGGATCCTGGAAACCGTAGATGCGTCCAGCCGGCGTCACCTCCGAAAAACTGCGGATCACTTCGGCGACGCCGACCTCGGTAATCGGGTTGCGCCGGAACTCGCGGGTATCGGCCCAAATGGGCTTCTTCTTCATGTAGTCCGCGCCGATGACGATGTGGCCGCGTTCGTTGCCAAAACCCATCTTGCTGGCAAGCGCCAGGGAACCGCCTTCGCCTCGCGCAGACATGCCATACCGGGCGGTGGCCGAAAACCCCTCGAAGCGCTCATCGAGCAGGAAATTGACCACACCGGACACCGCATCGCTTCCATAGGTGGGGCCGGCGCCGTCACGCACCACTTCAATACCTCCGATCAAACTCTGCGGAATCATGCCGATGTCCACGGGCGTGCCCTGATTGCCCACGGCATCGCTGAAACCCGACATACGGCGACCATTGACCAGCACCAGCGTTCTTTGAAGACCCAGATAACGCATGTCGAGGCCCTGCAAACCACCGCCACCAATATTCGTCTCCGTGCTGAATCCATTGGCGAACTCGGGCAACTCGCGAAAAGCCTGCGTGATTTCCAGCACGCCGACGTTCTCCAGAGCCTCTGGCGTCACGACGGTAAGCGGCACCGGAGACGTCAGATCATTGGCCTGCCGGATCAGCGATCCGGTGACGATCACCGCCTCAAGCTCCGAGCCCTCCTCCTGGGCAATCGCAGTCTTGACCGCCATCGCCAGCACGAGGCTGGTCCCCATGACGAGAAGTGGTTTGTTTTTCATGAAAGTCATGCGTTCTCCCTGATTGAAACTCTTGCTGCTTACTGTGCAATCCGAATGATGCCAATATCGTTCTCAAAGGCGATCTGCGTGCCCCAAGGCCTGGATTCCTCTTGAATGGTGTTGATGATGCGCCGTGCGGCCTCGCCAGTGGCAATCTTCGAAGCACCCATCGCCGGTGAGTCTTCAACGATGGTTTCAAGCGGATAGAGCTTCACCACGCTGGGCTTGCCATCCTTGAACTCGGTGATGCCGAGGACATTGTCGAAAAAACCCGAACGCGCACGATATTCCGGATCCTTCGCCTGTTCATAACTGCCAAACTCGAAGAACAGATTGCTCAGACCGTAGAAAATGGGCTTGCCCTTGTAGATTTCCACGCCACCCAGGATGTGAGGACCGGTACGCATCACGACGTCGGCCCCGGCGTCGATGGCTTGATGGAACAGCGTTGGCAGAAAATCTCCCACCGAGGCGCGCGAACCAGTGGTATCCACTTCATGCGCATGCATCGAAAGCGCAACCAGATCATGTTGACGCTTGGCGGCGGTGATGGAATCGGTGAGCGCTTTGCGATCGGCTTCCTCCACATGATAGGTAATCTTGCCGCTCGACCCCACGCGATAGGTGGCGCCGCCAACGGTCACGCCACCCGGTATGTCCGGACGCACGCCGCTATTGGGGTTCCACCACGCCTGACCAACGCGGGTCATCAGATCCATCTGCTGCTCAGTCAGTTCGATGACGGGTCTGGCGCGGAAATAGCTGATGCCGGGGCGGGGCTTGATCGCACCATTGCCATCTTCGGCAACGGAAGCCGGATTGAACGTGGACGCCGTGGAGATCAGCGCCACATTGCCTCGTGGACTGTAGAAAACTCCGGGCCGCCGAGCTTCACTGAGGCTGGCCCCGCCGCCAGCCTGAACCAATCCCGCATTGGCAATGGTAGTCAGCGTTGCCATGAGGCCCTCCACGCCCCAGTCGCCCGCGTGATTGTTTGCCATCGACACGATGTCGATGCCCATCGCCTTGAAATCCTGTTCCAGCGCGTAGGAAAAACGCGGATAACCGCCGCCATTTTGCGCGCCATGCGTCACCGTTCCGGGCCCCGGAAGATCAAAAGCCGATGATTCATGGTTGCCATACGCAACATCGGCGCTCTGCAAGAGCTTCAGCATCTTGTCGATTTCAGGATGCCCCAACTGCGTGATGGGCGTGCGCTTGAAAATATCCCCGCCCGCAGCAAAGGTGAATCCATCGGGCACGCTGGCGCGGTTCAGATCCATGCCGGCCCTGGACTGCGTGGGACCATTGCGAACCGCACCCGCCGCAGCCGCACGCGCCTCCTGCGGCTGCGCCACTGCCGCCGCCAATGCCAATGCACCCACGGCCAGCAGGTATCTCGTCGTCATAAGCCTTACCCCACAAAAAATTGCTGTTGTTGATTCCGGATTGCCGGCTAGAGCGGATGATCCGGAAACGATATCGAGCGCCACATGTGCGCGGCCGGAGAGTGGTCGTAACCCAGTCCCTCGCTGGGCTGCTTGAAGTGGCGTCCGATGATGTCGGTGAACTGCTCCAGTTGCGGATTCACATTCGGCTCGAACGCATACAGATCATTCACCGTCACCATCCGCGATTCGTAGTACCACTGATGCTTCTTGGCCATCTCCCACGCTTCGCGGATGTAGGGCTCGGGCTGATAGTCCACGCCGAATACGTTGCGATAGAGATCCGGATACTCGTAGCCGTTCTCCTTGTCGTCGTAAAAACGCAGCGCCTGGTGATAACGAATGGCGAACGCCACTTTGGGCGAGACATACGGCTCGTACATCTGCGCGCCCCAATAGGCATGATCCACCTTGATCAGTTCCTGCACCGTATCGTGCAGCAGGCAGGCCAGAATGATCTCCTCCGACATGCCGGTTTTCATCGCACGGTTCGCGCTTTGCAGGCAGTGATTGGACGTGCGCGTGAAACGCAGCTTGAAATAATCCTGAAGCGTGGGCTTCTCGGGCAGAGGCTGCAAATGCTTCACATTGCCCTGCGCGCTGACGAACAGATTGCCCACACCCCGGCGGGTGGGTCGAGTCTCGATCTGCGCTTCGATCTGCGCGGCCGTTGGGAAAGGCTTGGCCGCGCCACTGGCGGCTGCGCCCATCAGATAGTGTTCAAGCGCGTCGGCGCGGGCCTCATGGGTCATCGCCGCGACCACAGCCGCGCCGCCAAGCGTTGCGAAGAAGTCTCGTCGATCAATTTTCATCTCTACCCCCAAACCGAATTATGGAAAATTGCATTTTCAAACGAGGGTATAGTAGTCGCTGGCTGCGAAGCAACACCAATGTGCGTCAGCCGCATGACCATGAGTGAGAAGATGAAAAACCGCATACTGCGATACACCTGCATGGCAATCCTGCTCGCCAGCACAGCATCAGCTGCACTTGCTCAAGCGCCCGACAACGCTGCTGCCCCCGGTGAAGCGCTGATCGAACGCCCCACCGTCAATGCGCTGGGTGTGGAATGGCGAATCACCGGCGACGCCAATCGCAATGCATCCGTCGCGCTGGAGTATCGCGCGGCCGGCCAAGCCGATTGGCGGCAAGGCTCACCGCTGCTGCGCATGAATGGCGAGCAGGTGATGCAAGGGGCTTCCTATCACTACACCGCGCCCAACATGTTCGCGGGCAGCGTGTTCGACCTTCAACCCAACACCACTTATGAAATTCGGCTGACGTTGCACGACCCGGACGTGCGCACCCACGAGCTGGTGCAGCGCACGCTCACCGCCACCACGCGCGCCGTGCCGAAGCCGGCGCAGGGCGGGGCGGTGTATCACGTCTATCCGCGCAGCTATCAGGGCGAGCGTCAGCAGCCGGCCTTCAACAGCCTGATGGCGGCCTACAACACCGGAGCCAATGGCGCGGACTTCGTCAACGCCTTTCAGCCGCGCGTGAAGCCAGGCGACACCATCCTGATCCACGCCGGCACCTATCGCGAAAACCGGCGCGTTTACGCCGGCGGCAATTCCACGCTGTTCGACGGCACGTTCTATCTCACCGCCGATGGCACCGCGCAGGCGCCCATCGTCATCAAGGCCGCAGGCGATGGCGAGGTGATCTTCGACGGCGACGGCGCGGCCGTGCTGTTCGACCTCACCGCCGCCGATCACAACTACATCGAAGGCATCACCGTTCGCAATGTCGATACGGCCTTTCAGTTGGGACGCAAGCGCATCCTGGGTTCGGTGGGCTTCACGCTGAAGAATTCACGCATCGAGAACGTGGGACGCGGCGTGTTCACCGAATGGGGTGGCGCGCAGGATTTCTACATCGCCGACAATGTCTTCATCGGCCGCAACGATCAATCGCAGTTGATGGGCTGGATCGGCGCCACCTGGCGCGACCGGCCCGGCTTCCCGGTGCCGCTGGTTTCCGAATACGCGGTGAAGATCTATGGCTCAGGCCATGTCATCACCAACAACCGCATCGAGTTCTTTCACGATGGCATCGATCACTCCAGCTATGGCGATCCGGACGGCTGGCCCGACAACCCGGTGATGCCCAGCTCCAACGACATCATCGGCAACGACATCCGCGCCACCGACGACAACTGCATCGAAGCCGATGGCGGCGCGCACAACATCCGCGTGATCGGCAACCGCTGCTTCGATCAGGCGCATCGCGCGCTGTCGTCGCAGCCTGCGCTGGGCGGCCCGGTTTATTTCATTCGCAACATCGTCTACAACGCACCCGAAGGCGGCGCGGTGAAGTTCACCGCCAATGGCGCGGGCGTGCTGGTGTACAACAACACCTTCCTCACCGAAGCGCATCAGATGGGACCGTACTCCAATCTGCACTTTCGCAATAACCTGATCTTGGGGCAGGGTTCGTGGCCGGAAGTGTTCAGCGTTGAAACCTTCACGCCGTGGTCCAGTTCGGACTACAACGGGTTTGCACCCTTCGGCGGCAAGGACAACAAGACGCCCTTTAGCTGGGGGCAGCCGGCTGATGGACAAGCTGCTTACACGGGCACTCGGCAGATCACGCAATACCCCACGCTGGCCGCCTATCGCAAGGCCACGGGCCAGGACACGCACAGCATCGTGCTGGATTGGTCTGCGCTGGTGCGCGCTTCACCGGCTGATCGAAACAACCCGACGAAGCTCTACGACCCCGACAGCTTCGACTTCTCGCTGTCGCCGCGCTCGGCGGCCATCGACAAGGGTGTGGTGATTCCGGGGATCACCGATGGCTTCACGGGCAAAGCGCCGGATCTTGGCGCACTCGAATCGGGCACACCCGCGCCGCACTACGGCCCCCGGCCTCTGGATCAGCAGCCGTAAACGAAAAAAGCCGCAGATGCGTGAATGGCATCTGCGGCTTTGATTCAACGAAGGCGGTTTGCCGTTATCAGCGGTCGCGCTCCGGTGGAGCGCCACTGCCGAGCATCCGCCCCGGATCACGATTGTTTTCCTGGCACAGATAATCGAAGGGCTCGCTGCCTTCACCCCAACGCAGGGACCAGCCACCCGTCCACGGAGCCGTGTACGCGCCCGGATCGTCCACCGTGGCCTCGTAAATCAGTTCGTCGTGATTGGGCCGCGAGAGCTTTTCGATCAGATGCAACTGACTGGTGACCGGAACGCCCTCGCGCGTGAGCCAGAACTTCTCGTTGAAGCCCACGGTGTCGAGCACCAGCGTTTCGCCTTCCCACTTGCCGGTGGTGTGGCCATACCACGAGGGACCATAACCGGCCGGATGCTCGCGCCCATCCATGTAGGCCACGCGCCAGCTATGCGGCGAACCCACATGCAGGAAGAACACCTCGTTGGTTTCCGGCGACTCGAATATCTCGATGCCGTAAGGCGTGTGCCAGAAACGCGAGCCGCCCGAAGGCTTGCAGCGCGTGTGCGGATCGGCGGATTGGTCTGCGCGCGCATCGTATATCTCGCGGAATCCCGGCTTGAACGGGATTTCGTCCACCGTGGGGTTAGTGGGCAGGCTGCTGGGCGCGTTGATTCTCCTGCCATCTCTGATGGTGTAGAAAAGCGCCGCCGCCGCCGGACCCTGCCAATTGCCCACATCATCCGGCGAACCGGTAAAGCTCACCCGCCCGTCGGGCCCGCGAGGAGCCGGAGCCGGTTCGGGCCGATCCGGGCCTTGCGCGGCAATGCCCTGCACGGCAACGCCGCCGGCAAGCGCCACGGCCACACTCGCAGCCACTCCCACCCAGATTCGTCTGTTCATCTGACTACTGCGCATCCGGCTGCAAAGTGCCCGGCTGAGCAGTGATGGTCTGCCCATTGGAGCTTGCCGCCCCCAGCACTTCGCCATTGGAGTCACGCACGACGCGACGCGCATTGGCCGTGTGGCTGCCATCGCGTGCAGCCCAACCATCAATCGTGATGGCTTCACCAATCGCCAGGCTGTTGCGCTTCCAACCTGCCCGTTGCAGCATGTGCGGCGGACCCATCTCGAAGCCCCAGTTCTCCACCTTGTTGGTCTTGGGGTCGGTAACGTCGATATACAGATAAACGTGCGGATTGGTCCATTCGACCTTGGTCACCGCACCATTCATCGATACTGGTTTCTTCGAATCGTATTGCGCCGCGAAAGAATGATGCGCCAGCGCCGCTCCGGCAACGCCCGCACTGAGTCCTGCGACCAGCAACGCTCGCTTAAACCCTTTCATGTACTTCGATTTCATTGCCATCCTCCGGTTCGTGGCCAGATATCTATTCACGACTGTCTTCACAAAAATGTTCGGCGATGTCGCCATCAACCCAGGCAAAGCTCCACTTGGCCTTCCACGGACGTGTGTAGGTGTGTGGATCGTCGATCGTCACTTCGTAGTCCAGACGATCATGCGTGGGGCGGGTGAAGCGCTCGGTGAGCTTCAGGGCTTCCGTATGCGGCAACCCGCCATTGCTGAACCAAAACCGCGCGTTGAAGCCCACGGACTCGGCGACCAGCGTGTCGCCTTCCCATTTGCCGGTGGCCATGCCCAGGAAGGTTTGGCTGACTTCCTCAGGCAGCGGCGTCTCGCGCCCGTCCATGAACACCACGCGCCAGTTGCGATTGCCGCCGCCGAAGATCATGTACACGCGCTTCAGATTGTTGTCTTGAAGGATGCGCAGCCCGCCCGGCGTCATCATCTGACGCGGATTGCCGGGCCCCATGCACACTTTCATCGGATCGTCGGCGAAGTCGTTCTGCTGGCGGAATTTGTAGAGCGCCAGCGCCCAAGGCTGGAACGGGGCCACCTTTTCGGCATCGTCGATGTTCGCCAGCTTGCCGTTGGCGTCCATCTGCACCGAGACACCCTCTTCCACGAGGCTCACCGCCGTGGGGTTGTCCCAGAAGCCTTTTTGTCCGGGCTCGCGGTCCATGCGGATCGAACCATCGGCATGACGCGGCGCGGGTTGATCTTTCGGGGCCGAGCCGCAACCGGCCAGCGAGAGGCAAGCGCCCGCCAGAATCATCAGTACCGCCGCCCGCAGCGGCTTGCTTGATTGACGCAAATTACTCACGCACGAAACGAACGGTCTGCGACCGCCCGCCCTCCGTCCACTGACCTTCGACCCAACGGTCCACCTTGCCCAGATCGCCGATCGTGCCTTCGAAGCGGACATCCGCGCCGCCGGCGTCCTTGGCATTCAACGTGAACTTCCAGCCCTGCGGTTCCAAGGTCCCGCCGGTAAAGGAAATGCCGTTGCGCCCCGGATTGATGAGACCGGCCACTTGCTTGCCGTCCCACTGCATGACCAGGACCAATGTGCGCTCGGAACCATCCGCCGCAACGGCCTTGGCGCGCCAAGTGCCATCCAACGGGAACCCTTCCTGAGCGCTGCCTACG
>JAITMN010000001.1 GCA_031277355.1 Nevskiaceae bacterium
AGGTGCGCTTCCTCGTCACCGACATCAAAGATCGTTTCGTGCGCGTGGGTCCGCTGTTTCTGGGCAGCGATATTCCGCCGGAGGCGGTGGAGCGCGTGGTGCTGTCGTCAGGCCGGTAACGTGTAAGGCAGCGGCAATTCGGTGGCGGGCAATGCGGTGCGTGCGTCGTCATCGGCGCGAACATCGGTATTGCCACCGCCTTGCGCGCCAAGGTTCTGCGTTACAGCGAGAAACTGCTGCCCGCCGCTCTCATCCGGTGCGGCGTTGACGATGCGCGCGGTGCGTCCATCGGCAAGCCGCACGCTTGCGCCGGGTAGCAGCGCAGTTTGCGATGAAGTCTGAAACCGGCGCATCCGCCGCTTCACCTGCCCCAGATAGTGACTGCGCGCGATGATCTCCTGTCCCGTGTAGCAGCCCTTCGTGAACGATACGCCATCGACCACATCGAGGTTCAGCATCTGCGCGGTGAACGCTCCGGAGGTGGCCGCGAAGACCTGCGGCAGTCCGTCGCGGATATCGAGCGCATGCCAGCGCGATTCATCGCCGACATTGTCTTTCGGCAGCAGCGTCGCATTGCGCGGCGCGACGATCAGCGCGCGAGACGGCTCACCGTCCGCGTCCCCCATATGAACCGGCCCCGTCACCGCCGCATCCGTCGCAGCAACAGCAGCCGTAACCGCCGCAGCCACATCCGCCCGCGCCCCGCACAGCCCATACACGCGCCACCCACCCACACCGCTTTCCATCGCCACCCGCGCCCGTAACACCACCCTGCGCAGACGCGCCGCAACCACCTCCAGCAATTCCTCCGGCAACACCGCCACATACTGCTCGCCGTCCACCGCGAACACCCGCATCACCGCCAGACACCGCCCCTGCGGATCGTGCAATCCGGCCAGCCGTGGCGTGGCCGGCGTGACGCGCCCCATGTCCTGCGAGAGCTGCCCTTGCAGGAACGCGCGGGCATCCGGGCCGCGAATCCACAGCGCGTTCAGATGAGGCAGGGCGAGGAGGGTGGCTTCAGGCATCGGCATGCGGGACGGGAAGGCGATGATTCTGGCACAATTACCGACCGTGCAACCCCTTGAGCAACCTATCCCCGCCGAAAACCCGCCCTGCGCGCCGCCCCCGCCGGCCGCGCAGCCGCCGAAGGAGATCGGAGGCCCGCAGGGGCCAGAGCCCACGCGCTTCGGCGATTGGGAAAGAAACGGTCGCTGCATCGACTTCTAGAAGAACCCGGAAAACATCCCCCTCATGGCGCGCAAACCCTTATCGCCGCATCTGTCCCATTACCGCTTCGCCTACACGATGGCGACCTCGATCCTGCATCGGCTCACCGGCCTTGCGTTGTCAGTGGGCTTGATCGTGCTGGCCTGCTGGCTCACCGCCGTATCGCAGGGCGAGGCGGCCTATCAGCGTTTTGCCAGCGGTCCCGTCTCGGCGCTGCTGCGCGTGCTGCTGGCGTTGTGGCTGATCGCCTTCGTCTATCACCTCGCCAACGGCATCCGCCATCTGTGCTGGGACGCCGGTTGGGGCTTTGAACGCGCGCAGGCTCGTCGCAGCGCGCGCATCGTCATCGTCAGCGTCGTCATCGTGGCTGCGCTGCTGATCTGGGCCTTCTTCTTCCGGGGTGCGCGATGAAGCGCGCGGCCAGCACACCGCTGGGCCGTGTGCTCGGCAGCGGCGCGGCGCATAGCGGCACGCAGCATTGGTGGCAGCAGCGCGTCACCGCGATTGCGCTCACCGTTCTGACGCTATGGTTCGTGATATCGCTGCTGTGCCTGCCCGATCTGAGTTGGAGCAGCGTACACACCTGGCTTGCCAAACCCTTCAGCGCGCTCTCGATGTCGATGCTGGTGCTGGCCGCATGCTGGCACTCGCAACTCGGCGTCAGCGTGGTGATCGAAGACTATGTACACGGCGCGGTGAGCAAGACGCTCGCGCTGTTGCTATCCACTTTCGCGCACCTGGCCGTGGCGGGTGTTGCATTGCTGGCCGTGCTGCGCATTGCGGCCTCTGGCAATTAATTTTCGGAGAATGTTCGCACGATGGCCGCGTATCAATTGATCGACCACACCTACGACGTGATCGTCGTCGGCGCCGGCGGCGCGGGATTGCGCGCAACGCTGGGCTTGGCCGAAGCCGGGTTATCCACGGCCTGCATCACCAAGGTGTTCCCCACGCGCAGTCACACCGTTGCCGCGCAGGGCGGCATCAGCGCGTCGCTGGGCAATATGGGCGCCGACGATTGGCGCTGGCATATGTACGACACGGTGAAGGGCTCGGACTGGCTCGGCGATCAGGACGCCATCGAGTTCATGTGCAAGGAGGCTCCGGCCGCCGTCATCGAACTGGAGCACTACGGCCTGCCGTTCTCGCGCACGCCGGAGGGTCTGATCTACCAGCGTCCCTTCGGCGGCATGACCACCGAGTATGGCAAGGGCATCGCGCAGCGCACCTGCGCGGCAGCCGATCGCACCGGTCATGCCATGCTGCACACGCTGTATCAGCAATCTCTCAAACACAACGCCGAATTCTTCATCGAATACTTTGCGCTCGATCTGCTGATGGTAGATGGCGAATGTCGCGGCGTGATTGCGCTCGATCTGGCCACCGGCGCACTGCATCGCTTCCGCGCGCAAACCACGATGCTGGCCACCGGCGGTTATGGGCGCGCGTGGTTTTCCTGCACGTCGGCGCATACCTGCACCGGCGATGGCGGCGGCATGGTGTTGCGCGCCGGATTGCCGCTGCAAGACATGGAGTTCGTGCAATTTCATCCCACCGGCATCTACGGCTCGGGCTGTCTGATCACCGAAGGCGCGCGAGGCGAGGGAGGCTACGTAACCAATTCGCGCGGCGAGCGTTTCATGGAACGCTATGCGCCGAACGCGAAGGATTTGGCCTCGCGCGATGTGGTCAGCCGCGCGATGACGATGGAGATTCGCGAAGGCCGTGGCGTCGGCGATCATGCCGATCACATTCACCTGCATCTGGAACATCTGGGTCCTGCGGTGATCCACGAACGTCTGCCGGGCATTGCCGAGACGGCAAAGATTTTCGCCGGTGTGGACGTGAACCGCGAACCCATTCCGGTGCTGCCCACCGTTCACTACAACATGGGCGGAATTCCCTGCAATTACCACGGTGAAGTGGTCTCCGGCGCAGCCGACAACCCCGATCGCGTGGTGCCGGGACTGATGGCCGTTGGTGAGGCCGCCTGCGTATCGGTGCATGGCGCGAACCGGCTGGGTTCAAACTCGCTGCTCGATCTGGTGGTGTTCGGTCGCGAGGCTGCGCGGCACTGTGCCGAAAGCGTGAAGGCCGGCGCGCCGCAGCGTCCGTTGCCGCAAGCGGCCACCGATGCGGTGCTCGCGCGCCTGGACCGTCTGCGCAACGCCAATGGCGCTCGCCCCACCGCGCAACTGCGCCTTGAAATGCAGCGCACGATGCAGCGCGATGCGGCGGTGTTCCGCACCGAAGAATCCTTGCGGCAGGGCGTCGGTGCGTTGTCCAAAACCTTCGCTTCCTTCGCCGATGTGCGCGTGTCCGACCGTGGCCTGATCTGGAACACCGATCTGGTCGAGACGATGGAACTGGAAAATCTGTTGCTGCAAGCCACCGCCACGATTGTGTCGGCGGAGAATCGTCACGAAAGCCGTGGCGCGCATGCGCGCGAGGATTTCCCGCAGCGCGACGATCAGAACTGGATGAAACATAGCCTGTGCTGGGTGGCCGGCGATGGCGCAACGCGCCTGAACTATCGCCCCGTGCATCTGAACACGCTGACCGGCGACGTGGAAACCGTCGCCCCGAAACCAAGGGTCTACTGATGGTCGAGTTGACGCTGCCGCCCGATTCGCGGGTCAACAAAAACGGGTTGGTGTATCGCGCGCCGGAAGGCGCGAAGAAGCCGCGTACCTTTCGCATCTATCGCTTCGATCCGGACAGCGGCGAAAACCCGCGCGTCGACAGCTACGAAATCGACATGGCCGCCTGCGGCCCGATGGTGCTCGACGCGCTGATCAAGATCAAAAACGAGATCGACCCCACGCTGTCGTTCCGCCGTTCCTGCCGCGAGGGTATCTGCGGCAGTTGCGCGATGAACATCGATGGCGTGAACACGCTGGCCTGCACGCGCGCCTGCGAAGACATCACCGGCAGCGAAGTGCGCATCTATCCGCTGCCGCACATGCCGGTGGTGAAAGACCTGGTGCCGGACCTGACGCAGTTCTACGCGCAATACGCGGCGGTGAAGCCCTGGCTTGAAACGCGCACGCCCGCGCCGCCGGATCGCGAGCGCTATCAGTCGAAGGAAGATCAGGAAAAGATCGACCGTCCTTCGGCGTGCATTCTCTGCGCCTGCTGTTCCACTTCCTGCCCGAGCTATTGGTGGAACTCGGATCGTTATCTCGGCCCTGCGGCGTTGCTGGCCGCCTATCGCTGGATCATCGACAGCCGCGACGAATCCACCGGCGAGCGGCTCGATGCGCTGGAAGACCCGTTCCGGCTGTACCGCTGCCACACCATCATGAATTGCACGGAAGCCTGCCCGAAAGACCTCAACCCGGCCAAGGCCATCGGTGAGATCAAGAAGATGATGGTCTCGCGCCAGCACTGAAGGCGCGAGGGGCGGACGTGAGCGATCAGGCGGAGCAGGGCAGACTGCGCTGGCGCTGCCGGCGCGGCATGAAGGAACTGGACCTTTTGCTCACCGGCTGGCTCGACACGCGCTGGCCGGCTGCGAATGAGGCAGAAAGGGCGCAATTTGCCCAATTTCTCGAATTGCCTGATCCGCAGATTGCAGGTTATCTGTTGCGGGATGAAGAACCCGACGAATTCGCCCCGCTCGTCCGCCAGCTTCGCGCGCTGCGACAGCGGCCCGCCTGAGCACCGCATCGCGCTGCGTCCTCATCCGGCGGCGCGCGTGGCCTGCGCGGTGTTCGCCGCGTTGCTGATGCTGGCCGTGGCGCTGCAATTTTGGGAGGGCCGCGCGGCGATGGCGCTC
>JAITMN010000017.1 GCA_031277355.1 Nevskiaceae bacterium
GCGCCGCGAGCGTCGATATCCGGCGGCAGCGGGAAATCGAATTTCAGATTGCCCGATACGTCCACATCGCGTGCGCCGAGACGCCCGAAGCGCTGCGCATCCTCGCGGGTCTGCGCGCCGATCCATTTGATTCGCGCCAGCGTCGCGCCGATCAGACGACGCGCCCAGCGCTGGTAGCGCTGCGTGGAGCGCTCGGACACCCGCGCGCTGACCATCGCCAGCGGCACGCCGCTTCGGGCAACGCCTGCGATCAGGTTCGGCCACAGCTCGGTTTCCAGCAGCACGACACCGCAGGGGCGCGTTGCGGCGAGGAAGCGGCGTACCGCGCCGGGCAGGTCGAACGGGGCCTGGCGCAGCCCCAGCGGTGCTTGGCCCGATTCGTTGGGCAGCAGCAGGTCGCCGTAGAGCAGCCGCGCCCGCGCCTGCCCGGTGGCGGTGCCGCTGGTCAGCAGCAGCGGCAATGCCGGATGCGTCTGCCGCAGCAGGCGGATCAGCCCGGCAGCGGCCTGCACTTCGCCCACGGAGGCCCCGTGCAACCACAGCGGCGCGCGGGTGTCGGGGGGCAGACGCCATCCCAGACGCGCGGGGAGGTCCATCCTGCGCTGGGGTTCGCGCCAGCCGCGAATCGCCAGCACGCCCAGCACCAGCGGCAGCGACAGGCGCAGCAGCAGCGTGTACAACCAGTGCGGCATCAGGCGACCCTCACTGCCACGCCGCGATCAGACACTGCCATTGCGCGCCGTCGAAGCGGCGCTGCTCGCGTGCGTCGTCGAGCTTGGTCAGCGAGCGATACAGCCGCGCCAGATTCGCATCGCGCCACAATCCGGGGTCGCGCAGGCGGCAACGGTCGAAGTCGATCAGATACACCTCTTCGTCGCCGCGCAGCAGGATGTTGTGCGCGTTCAGATCGGCGTGATACAGGCCATAGTCGTGAAAGCGGCGGATGCAGCGGCCAATCTGCGCCCAGGTACGCAGGCTCACTTCCGCTTCATCCAGACGCTGCGCCAGCGTGCGCGTATCGGCCAGCATCGCGGTGATCAGATCGCCGCGATAAAACGGTCCCCAGCGCAGCACGCGCGCACCGATGGCAAAGGGCACGGGCAAACCGGCGGCGGCCAGTTGCATCGTCAGACGCAGTTCGCGCAGCGGCCTTGTTGCCGCCTCACCGCGCCAGAGATAGCGGTCGGGATTGAATTTGCCGATCAGACCGCCGCGACGATAGTGACGCAGCACATAGCGCCTGCCCTCCTCCTCGAACACCAGCGCCGCGCCGCGCCCCTTGGCCTGCCCCACGACCTTGCCGGCCTCGCGCCAATACCAGTGCTCGAAGGCGTTGGGCTCGACGTCGGCGTCGCCGTTGGAGTAAACCAGAGCGCGCGCGCCGCCCGCAGACAGCACCTGACGCCGCACTTTCAGCGGCGGCGCCTCTAGCGGCGCAGTGTGTACTCGGCGCCGCAATACGGACACTTCGCGCGGCCCGTCTCCTCGATCGGCAGATAGACGCGAGGATGCGAGTTCCACAGCACCATTTCGGGCATTGGACAGGCCAGCGGCAAATCCGCCGGCGCGACTTCATAGTGCTGCGCAGCGTTGGCGGGCAGCTTCTCGGCAAGAGTCTGGGACATGGCTCGCATTATAGGCCGCCAAAGGTATCGCGCCAGATCGAGGCGACCTGCTCGCGGATATCGGCGAACTGATCCGCGCCGACGACGCTGGGCTGGTTCTCCAGCGACAGCCAGTGGCCGGCCTGACGGTAGCGGCGGTAGGCATCCACCAGCACGTCCACGGTGGCCTGCGGCACGAGGTTGGCCGAAGCCACGGACTCCAACTGGCGGATCGTGTCGGAGTAGTACACCACGGGCGGATAGTCGTCGGCCCAGCGCAGCGCCCAGTGCTGCGCGAGGAATTCGATGTCGGCGATGCCGCCGCGATCACGCTTGATGTTGAACTTCGCCGGCAACGCACCGGGCAACTCGACCAGCATCCGCTGGCGCATCTGCGCCACCTGTTCGGTGAGATCATCGCGGCGCACGGCTTTGCGCAGCACTTCGATGCGCAATTGTTCCAACTGCGCCATCAACGCTGCATCGCCGGCCACGGCGCGCGCATGCAGCAACGCTTGATGCTCCCAGGTCCACGCTTCTTCAAATTGATAGCGACGAAAGGCGTCGATGCTGGTGACCAGCATGCCGGACTTGCCCGATGGCCGCAGTCGCACATCCACTTCGTACAGACGGCCTGCGGTGGAGTGCATCGTCAGCAGATGCAGCACGCGCTGCGCGAAACGCAGAAAGAACACGGGGTTCTCAACCGGCGAAGCCCGATCGGTTTGTTGCTGCTCGCCGGCTGAATCGTGCAGGAACACCAGATCGAGGTCCGAGCCGTAGCCCAGTTCATAGCCGCCGAATTTCCCATAGGCGAGCGCGGCCAGACGCACGGGGCGGCGCGTGGTGTCTTCGGTGCAATGCGGTGCGCCCAACTGCGCGCACATCTGTCGCCACGCCAGATCAAGCGTGCGTTGCACGATCAGTTCGGCGATTTCGGTGAGGCGGTCGCTGACCTGCATCAACGGCAACGCGCCCATGAGGTCGGCCAATGCAACGCGAAACACCGCCACTTGTTTGAAGCGGCACAGCGCTTCGACTTCGCGCTCCACGTCGTCGAGCGGCACGTCGTCCAGACGCTGCGTCAGTTCGGCGGTCAGCGCAGCGCGTTGCGGTAATGCGCTGCTCCAGCGGTCGTCGATCAACTCATCGAGCAGCAGCGGCATGCGCGCCAATTGCGTGGCGAGAAATTCACCCTTGCCGCATAGCTCCAACAAACGCGCACGCGCCTGCGGATTTTCCGACAGCAGCGAGAAATACGCCGAGCGCTGACCGATGGCCTCAAGGATTGCAAACACGCGGCGCAATGCGGCGTGTTCGCCCGTGGCCGCACACTCATCGAGCAATTTTTCCAGCAGCGCTTCGAGGCGGCGGCGGCCGGATTCATCGAGGCGCTTGAGTCGGGGACTGTCGCGCAGCGCTTCGAGCATCGCGAGCAGTTCATCGGCATCGGCGGCATAACCTTGCTGGCGCAGTGTTGCGAGCAAGGCGTCGCGGGTGGAGGAAGGCTCCCACAGCGGGGCCAGATCAAGCTCGCTGTGGGCGGTGCGTCTGTCGCTGCTGCTGCCGCCGGCGGCGAACAACGCGGCAAAATGATCAGCCACCACTGCGCGATGCTGCGTCAATTGCGCTTCAAGCGCGTGGGCGTCGGGCAATCCCAGCGCCGCAGCGATGCGCTCGCGGGACATCGCATCTTCCGGCAGGCGATGCGTTTGCGCGTCGTCGAGCATCTGCACTGCGTTCTCCACACGGCGCAGCACGGCGTAGGCTTCCAACAATTGCGCAACAGTGCTCTGCGGCAACAGCTTTGCGCCGATGAGCCGTGGCAGCACCGTAAGCAGCGAAGGATCGCGCAGTTGACGATCCTCACCGCCGCGCACCAGCTGAAACGCCTGCACGATGAACTCGATCTCGCGGATGCCGCCCGCGCCAAGCTTGATGTTGTCGGCCAGATCGCGGCGCGTCACTTCGGCGCGGATCAGCGCCTTCATCTCGCGCAGCG
>JAITMN010000027.1 GCA_031277355.1 Nevskiaceae bacterium
AGCTCAATCGCGGCGCGCGACCTGCGGCCAGCTTCGATCGCTGGCTGGAATTGAGCGGCGCAACACTGCACAACGTCGTGGATGCAACGCTGCGTGTGCCGCTGACCACATTGACCCGCGTTGCATCGGCCCCTGTTGATGACTCCGGCACCGCACACGCGATATCGCGAACCGGCGTGCTCACCTGTGTGACGGGTGTATCCGGCTCAGGCAAGAGCACGCTGATCACCGAACTGCTGTTCCCCGCCGTGCAGCGCGCACTGGGGCGCAATGCGGCCATCGACGGCGCGTACCGCTCCGTAAGTGGCGTTGAAGATTTGGCCGAAGCCGTGCTGGTGGATCAAAGCCCCATCGGCCGCACCACGCGCTCCAATCCGGTGAGCTATGTCGGCGCGTTCGAACCCATCCGCGCACGCTTTGCCAAACTGCCGGAGTCGGTGGAACGCAAGTACACACCGGGCACGTTCAGCTTCAACTCCGGCAACGGGCGCTGCCCGGCCTGCGGCGGCAATGGCTTCGAGCATGTGGAGATGCAATTGCTCTCCGATGTATACCTGCGCTGCACCGTCTGCGATGGCAAACGCTTCCGCGATGAAATTCTCGAACTGCGCATCGAAGGCGCGGCAGGCCGTCGCGCGAATGTTGCAGAAATTCTAGACATGACGGTGTCTGAAGCCATTGGCTTCTTCGCCAACGCACGCGATGTGCTGGAACGGCTGGCGCCGCTGGGTGAAGTGGGTCTTGATTATCTGCGGCTCGGGCAACCCGTGCCTACCTTGTCGGGCGGCGAAGCGCAGCGACTGAAACTGGCGGGCTTTCTCGCCGATTCATCCGGCGGCGGACAGAAGCTGATGATCTTCGACGAACCTACCACCGGCCTGCACTTCGAGGATATCTCGCGTTTGATGCGCGCGTTTGGCCGCCTGCTCGAACGCGGTCACACGTTGCTGGTGATCGAACACAACCTCGATGTGATCGGCAACGCGGACTGGCTGATTGAACTGGGACCCGAAGGCGGCGAGCAAGGCGGACGCATCATCGCCACCGGCACGCCGCAAGACCTGCGCCGCGCACGCGACTGCCCCACCGGACGCGCGCTCGCCAGCTACGACAGCGCGATGCCCGCCGGCGCGCTGACCAGCGCATTGTCGGTGCGCGATGCGCCGCGCCGCGAACACGCCGCCGTCGCGCCGGATCGCATCGTCATCCACGGTGCGCGCGAACATAACCTGCGCGACGTGCACACCGAGATTCCGCAAGGCGCGATGACGGTGATCACCGGCGTATCCGGCTCCGGCAAATCCACGCTGGCCTTCGACATCGTGTTCAACGAAGGGCAGCGGCGTTATCTGGAATCGCTGAACGCCTATGCGCGGCAATTCGTGCAACCTTCGACGCGGCCCGATGTGGATGCGGTGCATGGTATTCCGCCTACCGTAGCCATCGAGCAACGCACCAGCCGTGGCGGACGCAAGAGCACGGTGGCGACACTCACGGAGTTATACCCCTTCCTGCGATTGCTGTACGTGAAACTCGGCGTGCAGCACTGCCCCGATTGCGGCGTGGCCATCGAAGCGCAATCGCTGGAATCCATCATCGCGCGCGCGATGCGCGAACATCGCGGGCACGACATCGACGTGTATGCACCGCTGGTGGCCGGACGCAAGGGCATCTACAAGGAGCTGGCTGCATGGGCCGCTGCACGCGGTCATCGTCACCTGCGCGTGGATGGCAAGCTGCTGCCCACCGCGCCGTGGCCGAAGCTGGCGCGCTACAAGGCGCATGACATCGAACTGCTGCTGGGCTCCATTCGTGTGCAGCCCAAGACCGAATCACAACTGCGCGAGTTGATCACCCGCGCGCTCGATCTGGGCAAGGGATTGGTGCAATTGCAGCGGCCCGGCAGCAGCGCGGCAACATACTCGACCAAACGCGCCTGCCCCAGTTGCGGCACGGGTTTTCCGGAAGCCGATCCGCGATTGCTGTCCTTTGGCAGTGCGCGCGGGTGGTGCACCGAATGTTTCGGCACCGGCCTCACGCTGCCCGGCTTTGATGCCGAACAAAGCGGCGAGGAAGCGGCATGGGCGCAAGCGGCGGACGATCAGAAACAGCACGATGCGCCGCACATCTGCGAAGCCTGCGAAGGCGAGCGATTGAATCCGGTGGCGCGGGCGATCACGTTTCGCGATCAATCCATCAGCGCACTGACCCGGCGCAGCGTCGCTGAACTGGCGACCTTCTTCGCCAAACTGAAACTCGACGTCCGCGAGCAGGCCATCGCCGGTGATCTGCTGCGCGAAGTGCGCAATCGCCTGGGATTCCTGCAGCGCGTTGGTCTCGATTATCTCGGCCTTGATCGCGCTGCGCCCACATTGTCCGGCGGTGAAACGCAGCGATTGCGCCTCGCCGCGCAATTGGGATCGAACCTGCACGGCGTGTGCTATGTGCTCGACGAACCCACCATCGGCCTGCACCCGCGCGACAACGCGCTGCTGCTCGATGCACTCTCCGCATTGGCCGCTGGTCGCAACACGCTGATCGTCGTCGAGCACGACGAGGACACGATCCGCCGCGCCGATCACTTGATCGACATTGGTCCCGGCGCGGG
>JAITMN010000029.1 GCA_031277355.1 Nevskiaceae bacterium
TCACAGCCCACAGCGTATAATCCACCGCGCCTGTCAAACATTCGCGCCCCTGAAGCATTGTGGTGATGCAGCGGTTTTGTAAACCGCAGAGCCTGGTTCGATTCCGGGTGGGGGCACCAGCGATTTGCGCGCATCGGTCTGTTGCGTGATCCGGATGGAACATTGATTGAGGTCATTCCGCCGTAACCTTCGCGCCCCCGAACTCGCCCCAGTTCACATGCCTCGTCAGCACCATCACCGTGCCCAGCACCGCGAACACCAGCAGCGAACCCATCAGCAACGCATAGTCTTCTGATCGCAGGATGCCGTAGAGCAGGCCATACATCACCGCCTGCGCACTACCAAACGCAATACCCATCGACGGACTCTTGAGCACCTGACTCAGGTAATACGTATTCAGCGCCACACTGACCACCGCCGCCAACAGATACGCCAAACCAAACCCCGTGTGCTCGGCCAACGCGATCAGCAGCAGAAAAAACACCGCCAGCGACAGCCCCACCAATCCGTAGTGCACCGGATGCAGCGCCTTACGGCGCAACACTTCGCACAAAAAAAACGACGCGAATGCAAGGCCGGTGAACAGGAACGCATATTTCGTCGCCCGGTCGCTCTGTGCGTATTGATCCACCGGATCGATGAAGCTCACGCCAAATTGCCGCTGCTCGAAACCACTGCAATTTTTTTTGCTGTCGCCATCCGCGCCGGCGCACACCTCCAGCATGCCTTCCAGATTCGTCGCAAAGAACGAAGTCTGCCAGCGCGCAGCAAAACCGTTGCTGGTGACTTCGCGCTCGCGCGGCAGGAACTCGCCGATGAATGAGGGATGCGGCCAATCCGAAGTCAGCGCCACGCGCGTCTCGCGCCCCACCGGCGTGACGCTGAAGCTGCTCGTGCCCTGCAAGTCGAGCTTGATCTCCACTTCAAAGCGCTGCGCCTGCGTGACATCGCCCGCCATCAACGGCGCATGCACGCCCGACGTCAGCAATGGCGTGCCGGTGCCCGGCACAAAATCCACTCGCTGATCGCCGCTGACCAGCGACAGCCCATTGCCGATGCCGCGTATGTCGGTGATGCCCACGGCCAGCAGCGGCGCGCTCAATTTGTAATCCGACGCCTGATCGGGCAGACCGTAGTAAGCCGGCAGTTCAAACACCGCGCGCAGCGTCGTTGCGGCAGAAAAAACCCGCGCACGATAAATGCCCCGGCTCAGTTCACTGCTGGTGAGATTGCCATCCAGCGAAAAATCAGAAGGCAGCAAATGCAGACGGCCCGGCACGGTGCGAAACACCTCGCGCCGGCCGGTGTCGGTGTCCTGCCATTCGCGCACCGTTCGCGTGTAAGGCACCACGACAATCGGCCCGGTGATGGCCTGCGCATAGCCGCTGCTGCGCTCGATATCCGCCACCACGCCATTGCGCAGCGCCTGACGCTCGCCAATCAAGTTTCTGATGCGCATCATCGGAATCGACAGCAACACCAACAGCAACAGGATGGTCCCGATCTTCCCCGCCAGTTTCCAATTCATATCGCTCCCCTTCCGGCCGAAACGGCCCTGCCCAAATCACTCCGGCGCAGCATCGCTGCGCCCGATGAGCGCTTCGTGGGAGTTGTGTGGGAGTTATGTGGGAATCGGGTGAGCGGCGCTCTCGGGCAGCCACAGCGTGGCCTGCACGCCGCCTTCGCCATTGGCAATTTCAAAGCGCCCGCCGTGCAATTGGGCCACCTCGCGCACGAAGCTCAGCCCCAGGCCCGTGCTCTTGCGCCCGGTGGCGGGGCGCGGCAGCGAATAGAACCGCTCCATCACGCGCGGCAGCGCATACTCGGGAATGGGCTGCCCCTCGTTGACGACGCGAATCGCGATCAACGGCGCGCGCACGCCGGGTTCCAACGCGGCGTCGATTCGCAGACAACCGCCGGGCGGCGTGAAGTCCATCGCATTGTCGATCAGATTCGCCAACGCCTGACGCACGAGGAAACGCTCGCCCAGCACCGCAAGCCCCGCCGGCACGCTGGCCGATGCGCGAACCTGCGCGCGAGCCAATCGCGGGGCGATGTCTTCCAGCAGTTCGTTCACCAGCGGGGCGAGCTGCAACGGCTCCGGTCCTTCCAATCCTCGCCGCTGCTCCACCTGCGCAAGATGCAGCAGACGTTCGATCAGCGATTGCATCCGCACGGTTTCGGCGTCGATGTTGTCGAGGAAGCGATCACGGCGCTCGCGCGGCAGGTCTTGATGCAACAGCTCCGAAGCCCCGCGTATTCCGGCCAGCGGACCTTTCAGCTCATGCGTCAGCGTCTGCACATACTGCTCAACGTAAGCCTTGCCTTCGAGCCGGTCGCGCATCGTCTCCAGCGCCTGCGCCAACTGATTCAGCTCACCGCCGGGCAACTGCGGCAACGCGGCGCGCTCGCCTGCCGTCACCGCATCGGCATAGTGCGTGAGGCGTCGAATCGTGCGGCTCAGCCACCAACTGGCCGCCGCGCCCATAATCAAACCCATTGCGACCAGCAACGCGGCCAGATACACGAGCCTTCGCTCGGCGCGTGCAATGAAGGGCTGCACACTGCGATTGGGCTTTGCCACCGTCACCACACCGGCAATGCGATCACCGTCGCGCACGGGCGCAGCCACATACATCACCGTGCTGCCCTCATCTCCCGGCACGGCTTGCGTGGAACGCGCGCCATACTCACCGCGCAGCGTCAGATACACATCGTTCCAGCGCGAGTAATCCGCGCCCACGTCGATGCCGGCCGAATCCAGCAGCACGATGCCGCGCGCATCGGTCACATAGATGCGATGCGTCACATCGTTTTTGTTGATGCCCCATATCTGCGCGCCCGGACGGCGGCTGCCATAACTTTGCAGCACCCGCGCCAGATCGCCTTCGACAAGCCTTCCTGCAACCAGATCATCGCGCACGATCTCCGCCAGCAGGTTCGCGGTATCCACCAGCGTTTCCTCCGTGGATTGCCGCACGGCAGGCTTGACCTCCTGCAACACCAGACGCAGCACATACCAGCCCGCCAGCGCAACGAACAGCGTGTAGACCACAAACAGCCGCGCGGTCAGCGACAGGCGTCGCATCTAGCCGTCCTGCGCCGCAGGCTGGTAGCTGTAGCCGAAGCCGCGATGCGTCTGAATCGGTTCGCGCTGCGCATCCACCTCGCGCAACTTGGAACGCAGCGCCTTGATGTGTCCATCGACATTGCGCTCATAGCCCACATCCGCCGGCTGCCCCAGCACCGCCAGCAATTGTTCGCGGCTCCACACGCGCCGTGGCTGCGACAGCAGCTTTTCGAGCAACCGGAACTCATGCAGCGTCAGCTTCAACGGCCGCCCGAGAAAGCGAATCTGCGCAAGCGGTTCATCAACGGCGAACTCACCCTCGCGCGCCACCGGCGCTTGCAGCGTTTGCGTTTGCGCACCGACGCCCGCCGCGCCGCCGCCGCTGCGCTTCAATATCGCGCGCACCCGCGCCGCCACCTCACGCGGACTGAACGGCTTGACCACATAGTCATCCGCGCCAATCTCAAGCCCCACGATGCGATCCACCTCATCGGCCCGCGCGGTCAGAAACATCACCGGCACATCGGAAAATCGCCGCAGCGCCTTGCAGGCTTCAAAGCCCGTCATATCCGGCAGGCCCACGTCGAGAATCACAAGGTCCACCGCTTCCGTGCGCAGCCGCGACAACGCCTCGCCCGCCAGCCGCGTCCAATCGGTGATGAAGCCCTCGCTGCCCAGCACGAACAGCAGCGCATCGGCAATCGCCACTTCGTCCTCGACGACCAGTATGCGCGGCATGGTCAATGCGTCAGTGCGTACACCGCGAAGTTCACGCCGATGCGCAGCCCCAACCCTGCGGCCTCAGCCGGATAATCCGGGTCATCGGCCCACTGAAACGAATCGCTCACATCATTGTTGAACGCAATCGCCACCATCACGCGCCCGTCGTCATCGAGAATCGCGCGCCAATGCGGGGTGCGGCCATCGCCGAGCCACCCGCCACCGCCGCCCAGCAGCGAGTTCATGTTGGGCACCTGCCCCTTCGGGTCCACGTCATACACGCTGTGAAACAGCGGATGATCGTCGGGCAGATCAACAATTTCGCGATCCG
Source organism: Nevskiaceae bacterium (assembly GCA_031277355.1). GTDB lineage: Bacteria > Pseudomonadota > Gammaproteobacteria > Steroidobacterales > Steroidobacteraceae > ZC4RG30. Next base: position 4,122 of record JAITMN010000029.1, read on the forward strand.
GGAAAACGCGGCGCATCCCGTCGACGAAACCTTCCCACTGCGGCGTGCCGAAGAAACTGTCGGCGAACAAAAAGCCCCCGCGCAACAGATACTCGCGCAGCTTCACCACCATCTCATCGCTCAAGTCCCAATAACCGGGCAGACCGACGATCAGATACGGCCAGTCGAACACATCATCGCCATCTTCCAGATTCACCGGCTGCTCCACCGAACGCACGTCGATGGTGGTCAGACGGCGCAGGATGCTGGCGTGGTAGCGATCACCCCTTGGGTAATCCACGGCCCAACTGGTGCCGCCGCGCCGCCAATCCCCGCCGCCGCGAAAACCAAAGCCGCCGAAGCCGCCAAAACCGGAGGGGTACATCAGCCGCGCAACGACGAAACCGGCCGGCTTGTTCCAATCCGGCGGCAGGTCGGTGTGATCGGCCTGCTCCTCGAAACCGCGATAGACGCGAAACTCGCGCTCGGCGTAAGCGCTGGCCGCAATCAGCAGCGCGCCGAGCAGCAGCAATCCGTGGAGAGGGCGAAGACGCATCGTGGGGCCAAGCCTACTGCCGCGCCTGCCAGCGGGTAAACTGCGGGGCAGGTTTTATTTTGGAGCAAGGCGATGGCCACGGGCTGGGCGCGCGAAGGCGCCGTGCAGGAGCAGATCGACGCCACGGTGCAGGCGGCCATCGAGCGCGCCAAGCTCCATCTGCCGCAGGGCCCGAGCCTTTCGCATTGCGCCGAGTGCGGCGATGCCATCCCCGAAGCACGCCGCGCCGCGCTGCCCGGCGTGCGGTTGTGCGTACACTGCCAGCAGGCCGCCGACGGCCCGCACCGGATGGCGCGGCGCCGCTGATCCACGCTCGCCGCTATACTTCGCGCGGTGTCCGCACGCCACGTCTCCACTTCCTCCGCACTGCTTCGCCACCGCCCCTTCCAGTTCTATTTCTGGGGGCGGCTGTTCTCCAATCTTTCGCGGCAGATGGTGGCCGTCGCAGTGGGTTGGCAGGTCTACGCGCTGACCAACAGCGCGCTGCATCTGGGGATGATTGGGCTGGCGCAATTTCTGCCCACTGCGCTGCTGACCTTTCACGGCGGTCACGCCGCCGACCGCTTCGACCGCAAGCGCGTGGTGCAACTGTGCCAATGGGGCGAAGCCGCTGCGGCGGCGGTGCTGGCCCTGGGCACGCTGGAGGGCTGGCTCACCGTCACGCACATCTACCTCGCGGCGGCGGTGTTCGGCGTCACCACCGCGTTCGAGCGGCCGGCGGGCGCTGCGATGCTGCCGAATGTGGTGCCCGACAGGCTGCTGCAACAGGGCACCGCGCTGTCGAGCGGCGCAATGCAATTTGCCACGATCAGCGGCCCGGCTCTGGGCGGCCTCATCTACGCCTACGCCCCCGTGGCGTTGTCGTTCGTCACGAAGTCCGACCCCACGCTCAGGAGCGTCATCGACGCCTACGGCCCCGGTGCAACCTACGCCACCACCGCCGCGTTCTGGCTGCTGGCGGGCCTGCTCAATGGCCTCACCCCCGTGGCGCGCCATGTGGGCCTGACCACCTCTCCCACCTGGCGCTCACTGTTCGCCGGCGTGGGTTTCGTCTGGCGCAACCCGATGATATTGGGGACGATCTCACTCGACCTGTTCGCCGTGCTGCTGGGCGGCGCCACCGCGCTGCTGCCGATCTTCGCCGCCGACGTGCTGCACACCGGCCCGGTGGGTCTGGGGCTGCTGCGCTCCGCGCCGGCGCTGGGCGCGCTGGCCGTCACGGTGATGCTGGCGCGGCGGCCGCTGCAAAGCCGCGTGGGGTTGCGGATGTTCCAGGCGGTGATCATCTTTGGCTGCGCCACGATCGTGTTTGGTCTGTCCACGGAGTTGTGGCTGTCGCTGATCGCGCTGGTGGTGATGGGCGCAGGCGATGAGGTCAGCGTCGTGATCCGGCTGTCGCTGGTGCAACTGAAAACGCCGGACGACATGCGCGGGCGCGTCAGCGCGGTGAATTTCCTGTTCGTCAACGCTTCGAATCAACTGGGCGAATTTGAAAGCGGCGTCGTGGCCGCGCTGATCGGCGCGGTGCCTGCGGTGCTGGTCGGCGGCGCGGGTTCGGTGCTGATCGCGCTGTTGTGGATGAAATTGTTTCCATCGCTGCGCAACGTGGAAAGGCTGGTTTAGAATAAGTGGTTTCCATAATGCAGCCTGGGGGAAACCATGTGCGACGAACATTCCTTTGACGACATGCAACGCGCGGCCGAAATCAATCGCCGCAGGTTTGGCGCACTGGGCGTCGGCGCGGGCCTTGCGGCCGTTCTGCCGGCGTGCGGCTCCAACTCCGGCGGCAGCACCGGCCCAGACGCCTCCGCCGCGCCGCCCGTGGCGAGCACCAACGAGATCGTTGAGTCCGAAGTCTCGATCCAGACGCCCGATGGCGTGTGCGACGCGCATTTCGCGTATCCGGCCTCAGGCGCCACCGCCGCCGTGCTGGTGTGGCCCGACATCTTCGGCCTGCGCGATGCGTTCCGGCAGATGGGCAAGCGTCTGGCCGAATCCGGCTATGCGGTGCTGACGGTCAACCCCTTCTATCGCATCCAGAAGGCCCCCACGTCGGCCCCGAACGCGAATTTCTCCGACCCGGCCACGCGCGAATCGCTCACCAAGATGATGGGCAGCCTCACCGCCACCACGCAGGTCGCCGACGCCAAGGCGTTCGTGGCCTGGCTCGACGCGCAGCCCCAGGTCAACACCAGCCGTGGCATCGGCACCACCGGCTACTGCATGGGCGGCCCCATCGTGTTCCGCACAATGGGCACGAACCCCGAGCGCGTGCGCGCGGGCGGCTCCTTCCACGGCGCGGGCCTGACCACCGACCAGCCCGACAGCCCCCACCTGCAAATCGCGAACATGCGCGGCAGCCTGCTGGTGGCCATCGCGCAGAACGACGATGAGCGCGACCCGAAGTCCAAAGACATCCTGCGGGAAACCTTCGCCGGTTCGCAGGTCACCAGCGAAGTGGAGGTCTACCCGGCGCAACACGGCTGGTGCGCCATCGACTCGCAGGTCTACGACCAGGCGCAGGCGGAAAAAGCCTGGGGCCGCATGCTGGAGTTCTTCGGGAAGGAACTGGCCTGAAAAAAGGCTGACTCATCCTCAGGGTCAGGCGCCAACCCCGCCATGCTATAATGGCGGGGTTGATGCCGGATCGCGACCGGTCACTCTCCCAAGACCGGTCCCCGGTATCGCGAACCGGCCCTCCCCCCAAGGATTTCAATGCAATTTCCCGATCTCGGGCTCAAGCCCGAGTTGCTCGCTGCCGTGGCCGAAAAGGGTTACACGGTCCCCACTCCCATTCAGATCGCCGCCATTCCGCCCGTGCTGGCGGGCCGCGACGTGCTCGCCGGCGCTCAGACCGGCACCGGCAAGACCGCCGGCTTCGTGCTGCCCATCCTGCAACGCCTTGGCGTGCGTGCGCCGCAGGGTCCGCGTGCGCTGATCCTCACGCCCACGCGCGAACTGGCCGCGCAGGTGGAAGAAAGCGTGCGTCACTACGGCAAGAACACGAACCTGCGCTCCACGGTGATCTTCGGCGGCGTCAGCGAACGCCCGCAGATCGCCGCGCTGCGCACCGGCTGCGATGTGCTGGTGGCAACGCCGGGCCGTCTGCTTGATCTGGCGCAGCAGCAGGCGCTGTCGCTGGCCCATGTGCAGGTGTTCGTGCTCGACGAAGCCGACCGCATGCTCGACATGGGCTTCATCCACGCGATCAAGCGCATCCGCGCGATGCTGCCGAAGCAGCGCCAGAACCTGATGTTCTCGGCCACCTATTCCGACGACATCCGCCGTCTGGCCGAAGGCTCACTGCACGATCCGGTCAAAGTCGAAGTCACGCCGCCCAATCGCACCGCCGACAAGGTGGAGCAGGTGTCCTATCGTCTGCCGAAGGAGCACAAGCGTCATCTGCTGGCGCACCTGATCAACGAGGGCAACTGGCATCAGGTGCTGATCTTCACGCGCACGAAGCACGGCGCCAATCGCCTCGCCGAACAGTTGGAACGCGCCGGTATTCCCGCCGCGCCGATTCACGGCAACAAGAGCCAGAACGCGCGGGTGCGCGCGCTGGAGGATTTCAAATCCAACCGCATCGTTGCGCTGGTAGCCACCGAAGTGGCCGCACGCGGCCTCGACATCAAAGAGCTGCCCCATGTGGTGAACTACGAACTGCCGAATGTGCCGGAGGACTACGTTCACCGCATCGGCCGCACGGCGCGCGCCGGTTCCACGGGCAAGGCGGTGTCGCTGGTGTCGCCCGATGAAGCGCCGTTTCTGAAAGACATCGTGAAGCTGCTGGGCGTGGAGATTCCCTCGCTGCCGCTGCCGGAGTTCAAGATCATTGAGACTGCGCCGGGCGCTGGTCACGACCGCGCGGAGAGAGAGAATCGGCCCGAACACCGTCGCACGGAAAGGCCATCCGCCCAACATCCGCCGCGCGGACAAAGGCAGCGGCAACGGCAGGGCAGCGCCGCACCAACGCGCGATCATCGCGGCGCGAAAGTGCGCCCCGCAGCCGGAGAATCGGGACGCGCTGCCGCGCCCTCCTCATCGCAACCGGCGCGATCGCAGGGCGCTCGCCGCGCCCCGCCGTGGGCCAAGCGCGGTCGTTAGACCGCGCCTGCCATCGCCTTACTTGCGACGAAACTTCAGCAAGAACTGATCGGTCTTGCCGCGAATGTCGGCCTCGTGCACGCGCTCGTCCTTCTTGTCTTCCGGATGGCGCAGCAGATCGCTCTCACCCACCAGCTCAAAGCCGGCGGCGGTCACTTCCTGCTTGACCAGTTCCGGGTCGATGCGGTGCAGCGTGCTGGTGTCGCGCCCACCGGAACCGGTCTGCGCGGAGTGGTCGATCACAATGTAGATGCCGCCCGGCTTCAACCGGTCGTGCGCGTTCTTGTTGATGGCCGCTATCGCATCGGCGCCGCCGTTGCGGAAGTCGTGATAGTTCAGCGAAGTCCACATCACATCCACCGGCCCGAACGTCTCGCCCTGCATCGCCACGGCGCGGATGTTGCCGTAGCCCGGCGAGGCGGCGATGGCCTTCACCGCAGCGCTCGGATCACGCGCGCCCTGGGCAGGCGGCGACATCGCATACACCACGCCGTTGGGACCAACGACCTTGCTGAAAATGCGCGTGAAATACCCACCGCCCGGCATCATTTCGCCCACCGAGTCGCCAGCCTTGATGCCGGCAAAAGCGATGACTTCGGCCGGCTTGCGATTGACGTCGCGGTCGCGGTCGGCCTGGGGCCGGGAAGTGTCCGCCACCGCCGCAGCGATCGCGGGGCTGACCGCATCGGCGGCAAGGGCTAAATTGGAGGCTGCAACCAGGCCAAGGGCCGCGGTACAGGCGAGAATGGAAAGACGAATCTGCATAGTCGATACCCCTCAATAGCAGTCTGTAGTCAAGACGAACCCGTTTTCTGCGAGGATGGGCAGTATATGACCAAGTCCGCGTTATCTGTGCGCTGTCTGAAGGCGCTGACATGCCTGATGGTCCTGATTGCCGCCACCGCTGCTCCGGCAGGGGCTGCCGCGCTCAATTGCGGCGCGCTGTGCGGCCAGTGGCGGCTCGATGCCGCCGCCAGCGATCCGCTGGAAGCCCACGTAGACGCCGCACTGCAAAAATACCGCGAACCGCGTGATCGACGTCTGCCGCGCGGCAACCCCGAAAACCTGCAGATTGCCGCCGAAGTCGAGCTTCGGCAATCGCTGGGCCCCATCGACGACCGCCCGAACCGCAGCGGCCTGCGCGAAGAACTGCTCACCGCGCTGCGCCCGCCGGAAACGCTGCAAATCAGCGTCGCCGGCTCCGACGTATCCATCAACGGCGATGCTCGCGGCGCACGCCGCTATTCGCCCGGCGTGCCGCATGCGCGCGTCGATGCGATAGGCACCGCGAAAATCAAGGCCACGCTGGCCCCCGGAAAATTCACGCTGAACGAGCGTTACGACAGAAAGCAGGAATACACCGAAACCTACACCGTCCAGCGCGATGGTTCGCTGGTGGTGGAGCGGCAGATCGAGCGGCCGGGGCTGAAGTCATTACGGCTGCGCGCCGTGTACAAACCCGGCTAAAATCGCGACAAAACGCATGGGCTTCAAGCCCGCAACGATTCTTGGGGGAACCACCAGTGAAGTTCATCACCACACTTGTCGTCACCGCGCTTGCGCTGGCAGCGCCGGCGCTGGCTCATCACTCCTTCGCGATGTTCGACAGCGAACATCAAATCCGTCTTCAAGGCGAAGTCACCGAATTCATCTGGCAGAACCCGCATGTCTACATCCATCTGAACGCGCCGGACAGCAAAGGCAAGATGCGCGAGTGGACCATCGAATGCGCCAATCCGGGCATCCTCAATCGCACGGGCTGGAAGTTCAACATGATCAAGAAGGGCGATCCGATCACGATTGTCGTGGCGCCGCTGCGCACCGGCGAGGCCGGCGCGCTGCTGAAGGAGATCAAGCTGGCCGATGGCCGCAAGTTCGGCAACGGCGGCCCCGCCGGTCCTGCGAACATTCCGATCGACTGAGCGGCGGAGACAAACCCATGCGCACATCCAACCTCTTGAAGCACAGCCTTCCATTGATCGGCGTTGCCGTGCTGGCTGCGATCACTGCCTGTTCACCGCGCAGCGCCGATCAGTCCGCAAGCAGCGCGAACACATCCGCCGCCGCAAACGGCGCCTTTGATCCCCGCGATTTCAGCGGCACCTGGGATCGTCTCCAGCAAGCCGCCGCGCCGCGCGATGTCGGCACGCTGGTGCCTGCGGCCGATGCGCGCGACGCCATTCCGCCGCCACCGCTGAAGCCCGAATACAAGGCCGCGTGGGAAGAGCAGCAAAGAAAAATCCGCGCGGCCGACCTGAGCGGCGCGCCGATTGCCACGCACTACACCGCCTGCATCCCCGATGGCATGCCGGCGATGATGCAGGGCATGTTCCCGATGGAAGTGCTGATCACGCCGCGTCAGGTCACGGTGATTCAGGAAGCCTACAACCAGGTGCGCCGCATCTATTTCAACGACACGCTGCCGGCCGTCGAAGACGCCGAGCCGGGTTTCTGGGGTCATTCCACCGGCCATTGGGACGGCAATGATTTCGTCGTCGAAACCATCGGCATCAAAGACCGCGTTCGCTTTCGCAATGTGCAGCACTCGCCGGAGATGCGCATCTTCGAGCGCATGCGCATGACCGACGCCGATCACTTCGAGAACGACGTCACCATCGAAGACCCGCAGTATCTGGCCGAGCCCTGGAAATGGACGTGGAAATACCAGCGCCGCCCGGACTACAAAATGTACGAGTACGTCTGCGAAGACAATCGCGAGTACGCAGACCCGGTCACCGGCGAGGCGAGGCTGCGCGTCGGCGAATAGCGCACCGCTCAGCTGGCCTGACCCAGCAGCATCAGCACTTCATTGGCCTTGGCCTGGGCCTCTTTGGCCTTGGCCACTGCGCCCAGCGGATCACCGGCTTCGGCAGCAGTGGAAGCGGCTTTCCACGCCGCTTGCAGATCGCGAAAGCCGGTTCTGGCGGAGTTGTAGGTGGCCCGTGGCATTTCCTTCGGCAGCTTCGTCAACTTCGACAGATCATCGAGCTGAGTCTGAATCAGGTTGACCATCTTGGGCACTTCGGCATTGAGCGTGCCCCACTCGGCCAGCGCCGCATCGACCACGGCCTTGCGCGCCGTCACCGCATCGCGCAATGAATTGATGCTGGTCATCAGCGCCGGCGCATTGGCCAGCACGTCTTCAAAATTGCCGTTCTCCAACTGCTGGCTCAACGCGGCGACCGAAGTCTCCACGCCCTGAAGATCGCTGGGCAGATACTTGGCCGCTTCGTCGCGCACGATGCCCAGCGCCGTCTGCGCCAGGTCCACCGCTTCGACGGCGGGCTGTTCTTCCTGGGCGGCGCAGGCGGCAAGAATCAACGCAGCGGCGGCGGCGAGGCCGATCAGAAAATTGCTTTTGCCCATGATTGTCTCCTCGCCTGCGCGCGACGCACCGCCGCTTGTCAGGCGCAAGCTTAACAGGCTTGCGCCACAACGCGGGTCAATGCCCGGCCTCAAAGCGCGCCGCCGCAGCGCCGAAACGGCCTCTGGCAGGCACTACCGGGCAGATGCGATCGGTGTGGTGCGAAAACGAAACGGCTCGTCCAATCCCTTGGACCAGCGCGCGTCACGGCCATAAACATCCGGCCGGAAGTTCAGTGCGCCACTGCCATCGACCCAGGCAGTCCAATAGACCAGCAGTATCGGCACGCGCTGCGGCAGCGTGACGTTTTGCAACTTGCCCGCCTGTATCGCCGCATCGATATTCGCACGACTCCATTTCACCGGATCATTCAGCAGAATTTCCGCCAATTCGAACGGGCGCTCCACGCGCACGCAACCGGAACTGGTCAGCCGATCATTCTTCTCGAACAGCGATTTCGATGGCGTGTCGTGCAGATACACGGCATAGGGATTTGGAAACATGAACTTCACGCGGCCCAGCGCATTGGTCGGCCCCGGGTCCTGGCGCAAGGTGTAGGGAATGTTACCGGTGGAAAAACGCGACCAGTCCACCGACGAGGGTTCAACATCGCGGCCCGCGCTATCGATCACACGCAAGCCTTTGCGCGTGATCGACTCCGCATCGCGCTTGGCCGCAGGCAGGATGTCGTTCTTGATGATGCCGGGCGGCACGGTCCAGGTCGGATTGAGCACCAGATAATTGATCTCGGAGCGATACTCGGGCGTTTGGCGATACTCCTTGCCCACCTGCGCGCGGCTGTTCCATTCCAGCTTGCCGTCCTTGGCCACATACACCTGCTGCGAGGCAATGTTGACGACGACGAACTGCGGCGGCAGATCAAACAGCAACACGCGGCAACGATCCAGATTCACGCGCAGCGTGCGGATGCGTTGCTCCACCGGAATGTTCAACTGCGCCAACGTGCCGGCGCCCACCACGCCATCGGTGGCAAGGCCCATGCGACGCTGGAATTCAAGCACTGCGGCGACGAGCGGTTCGTCATAGACATTCGGATCAGCCGATGAAGCCGCAGCGGTGGCATCTGCCTCCGACAAGTCGCCCGTGATGGCAAGACGTTCCCGCAGCACCGGCACGCGCGGATCGGAGACTCCCGGCTTCAACGCCGCGCCCGGCGCAATCGCGCGCCAGCCACCGCGCAGCGCGATGGCGTTGAAGCGCGCCAGTTCGCGTCGCAGCGCCAGATACAACGGCAAGGTTGGGCGTTCATCGCGAATACGCGCCGCCAGGTCCGGCGACGTCAACGCTTTTTGAATCTCCACCACCGGATCAAATCCGGGTATGTGCCGCTCCAGATTCCAACCCGAGTTCAGCGTCACCGGATCGACCTTGCCAAACCCAAGGTGATAGCCCAGGCGGATCGCCGCCTCCGTCATCAGGATATCGAACTCCGCGCGCTGATAATCCGTGGTGGCGGGCTGCGCCAACTCGTTCACCATCCGCACCAGTTGCGTGAAGTGATAGTCGGCGGGCGTCAGGCCATCGTCCACGCTGTCGCGCACTGCGTCGAGCAGCACCTGCACGCGCGTGGCGTCGCTCCACACCGGCGCAAAACCGCGCGCGGCATAGAACTGCTCGATCACGGCAAAGGCGGCGAGCGCTTCACCGCGCAGCGCAGGAGATTCTTCGGCCGCGAGGTCGGAGAGACGATTGGCAATCGCGACGGCTGCGCCCGCCACCGGCTGCTGCGCCGCCACGGCCTGCGCCATCACCCGCCCCGGCGCGGCCCACAACAACGCCATCGCCGCCGACAGCGCCAACCTTGCAATCCATTGACCAGTCCATCTGCCCATTGCCCCTCCATGGCTGCAAGAATCACGGCGAGCGGCCTGCGCCCGCCGTCAATCGCTCCGACCGGCGACAAGTATGCCCCAGGTTGCGCGCCTGCGATCAATCCTGACAAAACTGCGGCGGGACGAACGCCCCGCGCAGATTCGGGCGCACCCCGGAGGGGTCGGTGCGGACCCGTGCTACTTGCGCGGATCGCGCTCGCGCAACCCCGGATACACCACGTCGCGGTTTTGCAGCGACTCGTTGTAAACCTTGCGCTTCGTGAACAGCCAGCGCCCATCCCGCTTCACCAGTTCATCCTCGTAGTGCCCGAAGTAGAGCAATTGCACGTCTTTCTGCGGCGTGTTGTTCGTCAGCGCAAACCAATAGGCGACGGTCTTGGCCGTGTTGCCATCCACATCGATCACATGGTTGATGATCTGATGCCGCGTGCGCGGACGCGAAGTGGCCCCTTCGGGAATATCCACCGCGCGACCGCCCCCAAAGTCCGACATCGCCTTGCGAATCGCCTCCTTGCCCACCTCCACGCCGCCGACCCAATCCAGCACACCTTCGTCGGCCCAGGTGCTCATCACCGTTTCGATATCGCCGGCATCCACCGCCACCATGTAACGGTTCGACAGATTCTCGATCTCGGCCCGGTCATCGGCATACCCGGCCTTGGTCATGCCCGGAAGCAGCAGCGCAAACGCTGCGGCAAGTGTCCCCATCAAAGTTTTCATGTTTTTTCTCCCGATTACACCCGCACCTGCAGAATACTAACCCGATGATCACTGGCTTACACAGGAGCCCCGACCATGAGCGCCATCACCATCTATCACAACCCCGCCTGCGGCACCTCGCGCAATGTGCTGGCGCTGATCCGCAGCAGCGGCGAGGAACCCACGGTCATCGAATACCTGAAAACACCGCCCTCCCGCGCAACGCTGGTCAAGCTGCTGACCGATGCAAAGATGAGCGTGCGCGAAGTGCTGCGCGAAAAAGGCACACCCTACGCCGAACTTGGCCTCGCCGATCCAAAGTGGACCGACGAACAATTGCTCGACTTCATCGAGCAGCATCCCATCCTGATCAATCGCCCCATCGTGGTCACGCCGCTGGGCACGCGCCTGTGCCGCCCTTCGGAAACCGTGCTCGACATCCTTCCCGCACACGACCACGAGGAACATCAACGCCTCAAGGCGACGACGTCGGCGGCGCTGGCCGCTCACGAATTGGATGGCGATACACTCCACGCTCTGTCGCAAGCCCGGATGCATGCACGTCACTCCGCGCTTGATGACCTGATGGACTGATCGCATGTCTCTGCCGCA
>JAITMN010000063.1 GCA_031277355.1 Nevskiaceae bacterium
TCGATGCGACGGCGCAGCGCGGGCAGCACCGCCACGCGGCTGGCGCTCTGCGACAACACCTGCGCCAAGCGCTGACATTCGCCGAAGTAGGCGTTGACGATCACCTGTTGATGGCGCTGCAAGGATTCGCGGATCGTCTTCGCGTTCACCTCCTCCGGCGCGCCTTCCATGTCACCGCCTACCCAGGTGCCAAAGCGCACCAGCGGCGGAACATCAAGACCCGTGACGCACGTGCCGTAGAGATTTTCCAGCGCGCTGAAGATTTCTTCGTAGAAGGCCGGAACGATGGAATACAGCACTTCGGTGAGATGGAAGATCACAAACTCGCGCTCATCGGCCACGGTGAGGCGATGTCGCGGATGCTCTTCGGTCTGCCAGCCCATAGTCACTTCGGTGCGCAGGCGATCCCAGAGATGGCGGCGTTCGGTAGGATCAAGATTCGGGTTCAGGCGGTCGAGCAGCGCACTGGCCATGCGCTGCTGACGGCGCAACTGCGTGCGGCGCGTGGACTCTGTGGGATGCGCGATCAGCAGCGGCTGTATGCGAACGGTGTCGAGCAGTTCCAGCACCTGCTCCAGCGGCACGCCCTGCGCATGCAGCGTGGCAAGGCAATCCTGCACGCCGCCGGGTTGCAGCTTGCCGGCATCCTCTGCCAGAAAATACTCGCGGCGGCGACGGATGCGGTGTACGCGCTCGGCCAGATTGACGGCCTGAAACCAGGTGGAAAACGCGCGCACCAAATCTCGCGCGGTGGCCGGCGGGCAGCCGGTGACGCGAGCGGTAAGCGTGTGTTCGGCCTGCGCATCACCGCCACGGCGCGCAATCGCCGCGATGCGATCACCCTCCACCTGATCGTAAAGCGCATCGCCGCCCTGCTCGCGCAGCACTTCGCCGACGAGCGCGCCCAACTGGTGCACGTCTTCGCGCAGGGCCAGGTGCCGTGCGGGGAATTTGATTTGATGACGATCCACGCGCAGCGATTCTCAGCGCGCATCGGTCGCCGCAAGGCGCTGCGCCAATCGCGGATGAGTCTGTTGCAGTATCTGAATCACCGCAGCGCGATCTTCGGCGGAAATGCGCTCCGACAATCCGGTGGTGTCTTCGCCCCGCAGCACCTGCACGATGCGATCGGCTGCATAGTTCCACGCCGGTTCGGAGAGCGAATCAAACGCCTGCGAATACACCAGATAACTCAGCGGCCAGCGAAACACGCGCGTTTTCAGATCGAACGCACGCAGATTGCGGCCCTGCGAATCCACCGGCCCGCGCTCAACGAAATGCTTGGCAAAATCGGTGTTGCCTTCGATGGCGTCATCCAGTTGCGCCGCGCCGTCGAAGAACAGCGCCTTGACCAGCGGTTCCACCAGACCCGCCATCGCGGTGCGATTGTCGCGGCCCTGCATCTGCAAGCGCGCCAGCACCGAAGGCAGCTTGTAGTTCACGCGCATGATCTGGTTTTGAATCGTGGACTGATGTTCCAGCACCAGCAGCGCGGTCAGATCGCTGTTGGGGGTGAGGTATTTCGAAGTGTCGTAGTAGTCTTTCAGCGTGCGCCGGTTCTGCGGCGACAGCGTTTCCAGCGCGCGTGTATTCGTGGATTCGCGCACCGGTTGATTCCCGAGATGCTGCTGCTTGCCTTGACGCCCGGTGACGTACCAGCCGCCCCAGCGCAGCGACAGCGGCGTGCGATCCGTCACCTCCTGCGCCGGGCCCATTGGCCGCGAGTCCATCGGCGCATCCGTTACCGCGCTGGAGGCCAACACTCGCGGTACGCCGCCACCGGTCATCGAAAAGGTGTCGTGGCAAGCAAGGCAGGTGTTGCCCTGACGATCAAAGCGCGGCGCGGCCAGCCTGTCGTCGAGCGTGTAGAACACCACGCCACGTTTGGCGTCGAGCGCCGCAAATTCCAGAAAGGGCGTGCCCTGAACGTAGGCAACGTAACACTCATCGTTGAAATAAATGGCGCGCGGCGTGGACGGCGTAACCAGTTCAAATTGCAGGCTGGTCTTGGAATACACCATCACCTGCGAGTCCACGTCGATATCGAGCGCCTTCAACAACGCGGGCAGATAGCCGTGCTTGGCATCGCGCGCGAGGCGCAATTGCCCGTCGTCCAGCTTTTCGCGCAACTGCGCGATGCAATTGCCTCTGGCGGGGTCCGTGTAGTTGATGTGCGGATATTCGATGTCGTAGCCAGCGGTTTGCTCCAGCGGCGGCATCTCGGCGGCGTATGCGGCAGACACCGCCGCCGCAGCCAGCCACATCGCCGCAACGAGCGCGGTGCAGTTTCGCCTTTTCATGTCGCGTGCGGCCCGGTCAGAACGCAATGCGCGCGCCGACCCGGAAATATCTTCCCAACACGTCATACAGCACATTGTTCGTTGGTCCATAGCTCGATGGCATCTTGTTCGGCGGGTCCTTGTCGAACAGATTGTTGATGACGCCGAATAGTTCCAGCTTGCGATCTTCTCGCAGTGGAATCGTGTACTGGGCGTTGAGATTCACATAGGTGATGCCCGGCACGGAATTGTCGTCGATGCTGTTGGGCAGCAACGGGCTGTAGCCGGCCTCATCCGGCCCGATGTTCGTCACCTGAAAAACACCGGGCGCGATATAACGAAGCTGCAACTGCGCCGAGAACGGTCCGCCCTGATAGGTGAGATAGCCGTTGAGCACATAGTCGGCCACACCCGAAGGCTGCGACACGCCCGAGCCGTTTTGCCCCGCGCGGTCGGTGGCAACGCCCGCCGTATCGACGGTGATCAGATCGCTCACCATCGTCGCCAGCACACGAAAGCCCAGGCTGTCGCCGCGACCGCTGCCGAACGCCGACAGCGGCAGGTTGTAATCCACCTCGAAATCCCAGCCGCGCGTGATCAGCGTGTTCAGATTCAGATTGGCGTTGACGATGCTGGTGATGATGCCCTGCGGATTGCGCGCCACCAGATCGCACAACTCCGTTGCGCCCTGAAAGCAGCGCGTGACGATGGTCTGCGCGCCCAGCGTCGCAATCGCGCCATCGAGGCTGATGTCGAACCAGTCGGCGGTGGCGCGCAGTGTGCCCGCATCGCCGAATCCGGCGGTGATCGCCACGCCCGCCGTGGTGGTGTTGGCGATCTCGGGTTTCAAATCCACATTGCCGCTGAGCAGCGTGGGGAACAGGCCGCGAGCGCCGCCATTTTGCGGATCATCCACGGTCTGAAACGAACTCTGCGGCGCGCCGTACAACTCGAACAGATTGGGCGCGCGAATGTCGCGCGAGCGCGTGGCGCGAAAGCGGATCAGATCAAAGGGCTGCCAGTCCGCGCCGATCTTCCAGGT
>JAITMN010000175.1 GCA_031277355.1 Nevskiaceae bacterium
TACGCTGTGCCGCTGCCTACTTTTGCGGGGGTTTTGCGATGAGGGATGTCCTGCGGGCGCTGCGGTCAAGCGCCATCGTTGCCACGTTGTTGATTGCTGCGGCCTGCTCGCCCGCGCCAAAGGAACAGGCATCGCTGCTGCCTGAGGTTGCGCCGCTGCCCATTGAGCAGTTCACGCTGCCCAATGGCTTGCAGGTGGTGATGGTGGAAGATCGCCGCCTGCCGCTGGTGGCGGTGAACCTGTGGTATCACGTCGGCCCGGCCAACGAGAAGCCCGGTCGCACCGGCTTTGCGCATCTGTTCGAGCACATGATGTTCCAGGCCTCCAAGAACGTCCCGCCCGACAGCTTCTTCCCCATGCTCGAAGGCGCTGGCGCGTCCGAGATCAACGGCACCACCAGCTTCGATCGCACCAATTACTACGAAACCGTTCCCTCCAACCAGTTGGAGCTGGCGCTGTGGCTGGAGAGCGACCGCATGGGCTGGCTGCTGGAAACGCTGGATCAGGACATGCTCACCAATCAGCAGGACGTGGTGCGCAACGAGCGTCGTCAGAGTTACGAGAACCGGCCCTATGGGTTGGTGGATGAGGCGGTGTTCCACAATCTGTTCCCGAAGGGGCATCCGTACTACGGCTCCATCATCGGTTCGCATGCCGACATCGAAGCGGCGCGGCTGGGCGACGTGCGCGAGTTCTTCACCGAATACTACGCGCCGAACAACGCCACGCTGGTGATGGTGGGTGATATCGACAAGGCCGCCACGCGCGCGTTGGTGGAAAAGTATTTCGGGCCGATTCCGGCGGGCAAGCCGGTGCCCAAGCCCGATGTGGTTACGCCGCCGATCACCGAGCAGAAGCGCGTGACCGTTACCGATCAGATCGAATTGCCGCGCATCACGATTTCGTGGCTGACGCCGCCGTTCTATCAGGCCGGCGATGCAGACCTCGATATGTTCGGCAGCATTTTGGGCGGCGGCAAGTCGAGCCGGTTGTATCAGCGTCTGGTCTACAACGATCAGATCGCGCAGAGCGTGTCGGCGGGGCAAGGCTCGATGCAGCTAACGTCCGTGTTCCAGATCGAAGCGGTGGCGCGTCCGGGTGTTACGCTGGAACAACTGGAAAAAGCCATTGACGAAGAACTCACGCGCCTGCAACAGGAAGGCCCGACGCAGGAGGAACTGGATCGGGCGCGCACCAGCGCGGTGGCCGGCAACATTCGCAGCCTCGAAACCTTTCTGGGCGTGGCCAATCGCCTGAATCAATACAATCACTATCTGGGCACGGCCGATTATCTGTCCGAAGACCTGGCCCGTTACGACACGATGACGACGCAGTCGGTGCGCGAGGCCGGTCAACGCTATCTGCAATCGCAGAACAGCCTCGTGGTGTTGGCCGTGGCGGGCGACAAGGTCATCGACGATGTGCCGCGCGGCACGCCGCCGAAGGACGACACCGCCATTGCCAAGACGCCTCCGGATTGGCGTGCGACGCCGCCTGCGGCCGGGCCGGAGCGACCGTTGCAATTGCCGGTGGCGCAGCGTTTTTCGCTACCCAATGGACTCACGGTGATGCTGTTCGAACAGCACAATCTGCCGGTGATCGCCGCGACTCTGGTGATGATTGCCGGCAGCGATCAGAACCCGCTGGATCGTCCGGGTCTGGCTTCCTTCACGGCTGCGCTTCTCGATGAGGGCACGGCCACGCGCAGTGGCCTGCAAATCGCCGAAGAACTCGAAGGGCTGGGCGCGGCAATGGGTTCGGGTTCGTCCACCGATACGTCGAGCCTGTCGCTGCGCATGCTGACGCCCGTGGCCGATGCAGCTTTTGCGGTGTTCTCCGATGTGCTGCTGCATCCGGCCTTCGCGCCGGAGGAAATCGAGCGTGCGCGCACGAGCCGTCAGACGCAGTTGGTGCAACAGCGCGAGAATCCCACGGCCATCGCGCAGCGTTTGATGAACGAGGCGCTTTACGGTGGAGACAATCCCTACGGCTTCACCGAACTGGGCACGGCGGCATCGCTTGCGGCCACCACTCGCGAAGACATCGAAGCGTTCTGGAAGGCGGGCTATCGTCCGGGCAATGCGGCGTTGGTGGTGGCCGGCGACATCACGCAGGAGCAACTGCGCGCGCTGGCTGAAAAGCACCTGGGCAAGTGGGAGGGCGCGGGCGCGAAGGGCGCGATTCCCGGCAGCACGCAGATCACCGCAGGGCGCACGCTGATCGTGGATCGCGGCGCGTCGCCGCAGACCGCGCTGCGTGTGGGCATGGTGGGTCTGTCGCGCGCCACGCCGGATTATGTGCCGCTGCAGGTGATGAACAATGCGTTGGGTGGACTGTTTGCCAGCCGCATCAACCTGAATCTGCGCGAGCGCAATGGCTTCACCTACGGCGCAAGCTCCGGCTTTGCATTTCGCCGGGGAGCCGGGCCGTTCCAGGTGGGCACCAATGTGCGCACCGACGTCACCGCGCCTGCGGTGCGCGAAATCTTCAGCGAGATCGAGCGGATGCGCAATGAGCCGGTGACGGCGGCGGAACTGGAATTGGCGCGCGATTCGCTGTCGCGCTCGCTGCCGGGGCAATTCGAGACGACCGGGGATTCGGCGGCCACGGGCGCGGCGATCTTCGTCTATGACTTGCCGCTCGACTACTACAGCAAACTGCCGGCGCAGATCGATGCGGTGAGCATTGCCGACGTGCAGCGCGTGGCGAAGCAATATCTGTTGCCGGAGAAGATGGTGACGGTGGCCGTTGGC
>JAITMN010000200.1 GCA_031277355.1 Nevskiaceae bacterium
GCGCAGTTGCGGCAGCGCGGCCTTGACGGCATCGACGGTTTCAATCACGTTGGCGCCGGGCTGCTTGAACACCAGCACATGCACCGCCTGCCCCGACTGCAACGTTTCGAAATGGCCGCCCTTGCCCACTTCGCTGCGCGCGCCGCTCTGCGTGTTCTCCACGCCCAGAATGGCGCCGCCCAAATCGCTGACCCGGATCGGCGCGCCGTTGCGATAGCCGACGATCAGCTCATTCCAGGTTTTCGCATCGAGCGCCTGATCGTTGGCGTATACGGTCAATGTCTGGCGTGAACCGATCAGTTGCCCCTTCGGCGCGTTGACCGTGCTGCTGGCGAGCGTGGCGCGAATCTGATCCAGTTGCAGCCCGAGCGCCGCCGCCTTGCGCGGGTCGATCTGGATACGGATGGCCGGCTTGCGCAACCCGCCGAAGTTCACCTGCCCCACGCCCTTCATGCGCGCCAGTTGCTGACCCACGATGTTGTCGGCGTAGTCACTGACGACATTCATTGGCAGCGTTTCCGAACTCATCGCCAACACCAGCACGGAACTTTCCGCCGGATTCACCTTGCGCATCGACGGCGGACTGGGCAGGTTGTTGGGCAATTGACCGCCTGCGGCATTGATGGCGGCCTGCACGTCCTGCGCGGCGGCGTCGATGTTGCGATCCAGATCAAATTGCAGCGTGATCTGCGTGGAACCCAGTGTGCTGTTGGAGGTCATCTGCGTGACGCCCGCAATCTGCGACAACTGACGCTCCAGCGGCGTAGCCACATTCGAGGCCATCGTCTCGGGACTCGCCCCGGGCAGACCCGCGCTGACTTGAATGGTTGGCGCATCCACCTGCGGCAACGAAGCCACCGGCAAACGCAGATAGGCGATGATCCCGATCATCAGCAGCGCTATCGCGATCAGCGATGTCGCAATGGGGCGTCGAATGAAAGGTTCCGAAATGTTCATGAGTGCGGGGGCGTTGGCTCGTTTCGCACCGCAACGCGAGCCCCATCACGCAGCGATCCCTGCCCTTCGATCACGACCTGCTCGCCGGGCCGCACACCGGATTTCACCGTCGTGAACTCATCCTGCCGCATTTCGATGACCAGCGGGCGCACGACCGCCGTATCGTTTTCCACCACATACGCAAACGGGCCATTGGGTCCCTGATTCACGGCTATCGTGGGCAGCGCCACCGCATCGCGCAGTGTTTGCAGCGTCAGGCGCACATTCAGCAATTGTCCGGGCCACAGACGGCTTTCGGTGTTGGCAAAACGCGCCTTGAGTTGCACCGTGGCCGTGGAGGAATCCACGCGGTTGTCGACCACCACCAGTTCGCCCGTATCGAGCAGTTCGCCGCTTTCCTGACCATAGGCTTGCGTGACCAACGCCGTGCGAAAGCCGTTCGAAGCGTTGGACAGACGCTGAAACTCGCCCTGTGGCAGCGTGAACAGCACTGAAATCGGCGAGATCTGGTTGATGGTGACGATGCCCGCAGCGTCATTGGCCGCGATCAGATTGCCGGCATCGAGCAATCGCATGCCGACGCGCCCGGAAATCGGCGCCACGATGCGCGTGTAGTTCAGATTGTTCTGCGCTTCCAGCACCGCACCCTCATCCAGCATCAACGTGCCTTGCATCTGCTCGACCAGAGCGGCTTGGGTGTCAACGTCGAGCGCGGGGATAGTGCCCGTTTCAGACAACTGGCGATAACGGGCCAGTTTCAATTTCGCGATGTCCAGTTGCGCCTGATCCCGGCGCAGGGCCCCTTGCGCCTGCGTCAATTGCGCACGAAACGGCGCCGGATCGATCTGTGCGATCAGATCGCCCTTGGCGACATCGGCCCCCTCCCGCACCGGCACCTGCAGCAGTTCACCGCTGACCTGTGCGCGAACCACCACGGTCTGCCAGCCCTGCGCCTGCGCCAGCGCATTGATCGTCACCGGCACATCGCGCTGTTCGACACGGCCCACGGATACCGCCGTGACCGATGGCGGGGCAGCGCGCGCCGCCGTGTTGTTGTCGCGCAGCAGCACCCATCCGAACAGCGCCAGCGCCAACGCGCCCACCGCGACGAGAAGCAACGGGAATCGTCTGTTCGTCCGCATGATCTGCCTTGCCTGAATTGCCTGCCCCAAGAACGCACGGCAGGAATCCGATGCCGGGCCTCATGGGCGGGGGAGTATAACGCCGGAACGCTCTTCGCCCGTCAATTCACACAACCTGCCCAACCACGGAAAATACAGCGCAGCGCGCACCGGCTGCGGTCCCAATCTCTCAGCCAGTGCGCGATAGCGCTGCAACTGCGGCCGATAGCGTTCCAGTTCCCGCGCAAGAAACTGCTCAAGCCCGCCGCCGGCATGCGTGCCGGTTTTGTAATCCACCACCCAGCGATCGCCGTTGGCGTCGATGAAACTGCGGTCGATCACCGCATGCTGCAACTTGCCATCGACGAAGCCCGACAACCGCCATTCGCATTGCGCTTCACCATGCGGCGTGGCGAGCAACCATTGCGCGGTGGAATCGCTGCGCAGTTGCGTCATTCGCGCGGCGATCTGTGCAACGACGGAGGGAATTTGCTCAGACGCCATGCCCAGTTCCAGCAGGCGTTGCTGCCATGATTCACGCCGAGCGGAAAAATCTGCGCCGAGCAGGTCGCCATCGCGCGCCAGCCGTTCCAGTTCTTCGTGTACAACCGTGCCCGCCGCACGAGCCGCAGGGCCGACCCAATCGAACTCCAACGCCGGTGGCGTCAACGCTTCGGACTGCCCATCCATCGACGCTGATAGCTGCGCGCCCGCCAGCCACGGCGGATCGAGCAGCCCTTGCGCCGGATCGAAGTCCGCCGCCACACGCCGCCACTGTGGCGAGGCTTGACGCACCGGCGACATCGGCGTGTGTTGATCCTCGCCATCGCCATCGCCATCGCCATCGCCCGCATCATTCTGCGCCACCGCCGCAAACTGCGCCGACACCGCGCTCCACAGCTTCGACAGCAACGAATTGGCCTCCGGCCCTCGCGCCCGTGCCGCGCCGCTCAACACCAAACGTTGCCTCGCTCGCGTGGCCGCCACATACGCCAAACGCCCCAACTCATTGCGTTGACGCTCGGCCTGCAACAGCTTGATGAACTCGCCCAGTTCATCCTGCTCGCCATCGCGCCCAATACTGTGCGCGCTGATCAATAAATCCTCGCCCTGTTCGGCAGGCAATTGCAGCCAACGCATCAGCGGCGCGCGATCACTGCGCGCGCGCTTGCCCAAACCCGGCAGAAAAACCACATCCCATTCCAATCCCTTGGAATGATGGATGGTCAGCACTTCCACCACACCTGAGGGCAACTGCCCCTCCGGTGGACGCGCATCGCGCAATCTTTCCGCCAACTGCGACAACGCCACCCCATCGGCGTGCGGACGCGCTTCCAGCAATCCGCGCAGCGCTTGCAGATATTGCCCGGCCGCCAGTCGCTCGGATTCATCGCGACAACAAGCCGGTCCGCCCAACCGTTGCCACAAGCCGCGCACGGAAACATCGAGCGCTTCACTGCCACGCTGCCGCCAGGCCCGCTGCAACACCGGCCCGCATCGCAAGAGACGATCGCGTCCATCAGCCGACATCGCCGCGAGCACGGCTGCGTCTTGCAAACGCTCCACCAACAGCGCATCGGGATCATCACCGCACAACACCAGCAGATCGGCCAGCAGCAACCCGCAGAACGGTGCGCGCAGCACCGCAAGCCACGCCGCCCGATCACCCGCGTGCAGCAGCGCGCAGCCCAACGCAACCAAATCCTGCACCGACGCATGCGCCGCCAGCGGCGCCAGGTCAACGCCCAGCACCGCAATCGAACGCTCGCGCAGCGCCGCGAGAATCGGCGGCGCAAGCGAGCGATCACGCAACAAGATGGCGATGCTCAGCCCCGGCGATTCACCGTGCAGCGCTTCAATCTGCAAAGCAATACGCTCGGCCTCTTCCCGCGCCTGCCCCGGCCCGAAAGCCCACACCTGCACCGGCTCGCCCGCCAGCGCTTCACGCGCGGCCTGCGAAGGCAGAAAACCCACTGCCGAACGCCGCGCATCTTCCACCAGCGGAAAAATGTCACGAAACGCGCGATTGCACCAATCGACCAACGCGGCCTGCGAGCGAAAGTTGCTCGTCAACTGCATCGGCTCAAGCTGCACATTGCCAATGCCCTGTTCGCGCACGCGCAGAAACAGCCCCACTTCGGAATTGCGAAACAGATAGATGGACTGCATCGGATCGCCCACTGCAAACAGCGTGCGACCATCGCCCGGCGACCAATCGGCGGTCAGCGTCGTCAGCAGCGCCACCTGCTCCGGCGAAACATCCTGAAACTCATCGACGAGAATATGGCCGATGCGCAGCATGTGCCGAATCGCCTGATCGGTGGCCGCGCCCTCCTCCACCAATGCCGAACGGGCTATCGCCGCAACCTCGGAATGATCGACGCGGCCCTGCTCGTTGAATACCAATTGCAATTCCGCGACGGCAAACAACAGCACGCGACCCAGCGCGGCGAACGCGGCGTGCTCGCCTTCAGGCAAACCCGGATCCGGCATCACCTGCAGATCGGCAAGGCGACGCGCCCACGCCGCCTCACCTTGCAAACGCTGCAACCACGATTGATGACGCGCCTTCAGG
>JAITMN010000207.1 GCA_031277355.1 Nevskiaceae bacterium
GACACGCTGCGCAATGAGCAGATTCTCGCCGTGGCGACGATGGCCGCAGGCACGGCGCATGAACTGGGCACGCCGCTGGGGTCGATGGCCGTGGTGCTGAAAGACCTGCGCCAACAATACGCGCCGGACAAAGCGCTCGATGATGACTTGAAACTGTTGCAGGATCAGGTGGCCCGCTGCCGTACCTCGCTGCGCACGCTGGCGCAGAAGGCCGACTTCCGGAATCTGCAACCGGAAACATTGCTGCTGAGTGATTTTCTGCACCAGTTGATGCAGCAGTGGCAATTGTTGCGTCCGGAAGTGGCCTGCGATTTGTCGATGCCGCCGGAGGCCGCGCCGCAAATAGAAGTGGAAGCCACGCTGCAACAGGCGCTGATCAACATGCTGAACAACGCCGCTGACAGCAGCCCCGAAGGGCTCGCGCTGAATGTGGAATGGAGCGCCGCGCAGTGGAAGCTGTCGATCCGCGACTTCGGCGCTGGCATCAGCGCGGAACTCGCCGCGCGGCTCGGCACGCACTTCATCACCACGAAGACTCACGGCATGGGCGTGGGGTTGGTGCTGAGTCAGGCCACGATCAATCGTCTCGGCGGCACGGTGAATCTGTTTGCCCTGGAGCAGGGCGGCACGCTCACCGAAATCACGTTACCGCTGCGTCTGCCGCGCATCTCCAAGCCCGAATCGCAACCGGGGCAAACTTCATGACCGCTGCCGACAAGACCTGCCACGTTCTGGTGCTGGACGACGACGCCACCTTCGTCAGCATCCTCGCGCGGGCGCTGCGCCGCCGGGGTCATCGCGTCAGCGAGGCGTTGAATGTGGAGGCCGCGTTGTTGCTGGCTGCGCAGGATGCGCCGGACTTGGCCGTGGTGGACCTGAAGATCGCGCAGGAATCCGGCCTCGACGCGGTGCCTGCGTTGCTTGAGCGCAACGCGGCGATGCGCATTCTGATCCTCACCGGCTATTCCAGCATCGCCACGGCGGTGGCGGCCATCAAGCTCGGCGCATGGGACTATGCCTGCAAGCCGCTGGACGCCGATGAAATCCTGCAAAAATTGGGTCTGGGCGAAGCCGCTGCGCCGGCGCCGATGTCGGCGATTCCCGACCAACCGCTCTCGGTGGAGCGTCTGGAATGGGAGCACATCCAGCGCGTGCTGGCCGAAAATGCCGGCAATATCTCGGCCACTGCCCGCAGTCTCGGCATGCATCGGCGCACGCTGCAAAGAAAGCTGCTCAAGCGGCCGGTACGGCAGTAGACCCTGCCGAAAAAATTTTGGCGGTTCGGCTGAATGCGCTTCCCAAAGAGTCGGTTTTTGGTGCTAGTCTATTGCTCATCGGTATCGCCTAGTCCGCTACCCATAACAACGTACAGGGATAGCTTTGGGTACCTGGCCCGGCGAAGCGCTTCGTCGGGCTTTTTGTTGGCTGCGACAGGATTTCAGCGATAGTTTCGAGTCACGTTCCCATGTCGAATCCCATTGTCATCGAAGATATCGAGCGTATTCATCAGGCCATCCCCGACCCCCAGCGCTTCAACGGCGCCACGATACTGATCACCGGCTGCGCCGGTTTTCTGGGCTACTACTTCGCGCAGTATTTCGTGCGGTATGCGGCGCGGCTGAAAATCCGCAAGGTGATTGGCCTCGACACCTTCCTGCTCGATCAACCCGAATGGCTGGCGGCGCTGGCGCGGGAATTTCCGGACGTGCTCGCGGTGCGGCGCTTCGACGTGGCGAAGGACGACATTGCCGCCATCGAGGGTGCGCTCGATGCCAACTATGTGATTCACGGCGCATCCATCGCATCGCCCACTTTCTATCGCAAGTATCCGCTGGAAACCATCGACGCCAATATCTGGGGGCTGCGCCACCTGCTCGACGCCTTCAGTGCGCGCGATACGCTCAAAGGTTTTCTGTTTTTCTCATCCAGCGAAATCTATGGCGACCCCGATCCGGCCTTCATCCCCACTGCCGAAGATTACCGGGGCAATGTGGCCTGTGTCGGTCCGCGCGCCTGTTACGATGAATCCAAGCGCTTTGGCGAAACGCTGTGCTATGTCTTTGCCAGCAAGCAGGACATGCCGATCACGATTGCCCGGCCCTTCAACAACTACGGTCCCGGCATGCGTCTGGGTGATCGCAGACTGCCCGCCGATTTCGCGCGCTGCATCGTGAATGGCGAAGATATCGTTATTCTGTCGGACGGTACGCCAACACGCACGTTCTGCTACATCTCGGACGCCATCGCGGGCTATCTGCTGTGTCTGCTTCACGGCAAGTTCGACTCTTTCAACATCGGCGTTGAAAAGCCCGAAATCATGGTGCGCGATCTGGCGCAGATATATCAGCATGCGGGCGCGGAAATTTTCGGCTATCAGGGCAAGGTTGAATACCAGCGCAGTGATGATGCCGAATACATGACGGACAACCCCAATCGCCGTTGCCCCATCATCGACAAGGCGCGCAAGACGCTGGGCTATGACCCGAAGGTTCTGGTCGATGAAGGCGTGCGCCGCTATCTGCGCTTCCTGAAACATTCGGTGCCGGTGTGAAGCTGGGTGTCATCGGCACCGGCTA
>JAITMN010000293.1 GCA_031277355.1 Nevskiaceae bacterium
AAGCCGCCGGTGGCGTCGATCAAGTCGAAGGTGGTGGTGTAGTAGAGCTTGTCGGTCAGGTTCTGACCTTCCAGCGCCACCTGCCAGGTGTCCTCCGGCGAACGCCAGGTAATGCGGCCATTGAGCAGCGTGTACGAGTCGATTTTCGACGCCACGGTGTTGGTCGGATTGCCGAAGCTGGTGCTCTGATAGCTGGCGTCCAGACGCGGAATGATCGAAGCGCCGTTGCTCAGATCAAACGTGTACTGCGCACCCAGACTCCACTTCGTCTTCGGCGTATACGGCGAGATGTTGTTCAGGCCAATGCCGGTGCCATCGGCCACGCGCGTGTAGCCAAAGTCCAGAAGACTCAGCGAGCCATCCATCTCAAAGCCATTGCCGGGCAGCCAGTTGAACTCCAGTTCACCGCCCTTGACTTCGGCGCTGCCCACATTCGCCGGCGCAAGACAGGGAATGCCGGTGGCGGCGCTGCCGGTCAACACGGTGCAATCCTGCAACGGCAACTGAATGTCGTTGTACTCGTTGTAGAACAGCGCCACGTTCACGCGCAGCGTTCTGCCAAACAGATCGGTCTTCGCGCCGATCTCGTAGGCGTCGAGCTTCTCCGCGCCGAACGACAGCATCTGCTCCGGAAAGTAAGGCCGTGGATTCAGACCACCGCCCTTGAAGCCGGTGGAAATCTGCGCATAGCCCATAAGCTCATCGGTGAAGCGATACGACAGCGCCGCACGATAGTCGGTGTTGTCGCCCTTGAACTGATCGTGTCCACCATCAAGGCCCACCAGCGAGCAATTCAGGCCGCCCACCGTACACACTTCGGTGCCATCGGGGTTCACGCGCGCGTAGGTGTAATCCTTCTTCTCTTCGGTGTAGCGCACGCCCAGCGCCAGATCGAGTTTGTCGGTGAAGTGGAAGATGCCGTGCGCGAACAGCGCCCAACTCGAAGCGGGCACGCGATCCGGGCCGTGCAGGAAATCAAGCGCCGCATACGGAATGCTGACGCGCGAATCTTCCTGCGTGAGCTGATCGAAGTAGAAGCCGCCCACCGTCCAGTCGAGCAGGCTGCCGGCCTTGCCATTCAGTCGCAATTCCTGACTCTTCTGATCGTGATACAGATGCTGCAACATCAACTGCAACGGCAACGGCGAGCCGTCGGCATCATCGTTGAAGCTGGCGTTGAAGTGACGCCACGCGGTAATCGACTGCAACTGCAAGGTGTCGGTGATCTGCCAGTCGATGTTGGCCGACAGACCATAGGACGACAGCGTCTGCTCTCGCGGCAGCGACAGCGGCGTCCAGGCGCTGGCCGCATAACCGCCGGTTCCGGGGGCGCGCGGATCGAGGAAGTTGGAGTAGTTCAGATACGGATTGTTCGGGCTTTGCGGATCGCAGCTATTGGGTCCGTAGGCGATGAAGCGGCAGGCCGAGCCGGTGTAGCCCAGCGTGTCCCAAGCCACATCGTAGCCAGTGGGAATCGCAGGCAGCACGCCATCGAGAAACCCCGCGCTGACCAAACCCGTGGCCGGGTTGTTGTCGGTGTCGATGCCCACGGGAAACAGCGTGCCGCCCACCGCGCGCAGCACGTTGGCCGGCGTCTCGGAGCGGTCGTTGGTGATGTCGCCGGAGAGGTTCACTTCCACCGAATCCGACGCGAGCCAACGCAGACTGCCGCGACCGGCCACATACTGAATACCGCCTTCATGACCCAGCACGCAGTTGGCGCCACGGATGGTGTACACCGGCACACCGGAGTCCGGGTGCGAGCAGCCGTAGTCCATCTGCGTAACGTAACCATCGCGCGAACGCGCCACGCCGGCGACGCGGCCGAAGAGCTTGTCTTCCACCAACGTGATATCGGTGGCCGCGCGCAGCGACAACGCCTTGTAGCTGCCATAGCCCACTTCGGCGAAGGCCGGACCGTCGCCGGTGGGCTTGCGCGTGAACAATTTGATCGAACCGCCTATGGAATTCTTGCCGGCCAGCGTGCCCTGCGGACCGCGCAGAATTTCCACGCGCTCCAGATCGAGCAGATCGAGCACCGAGCCGGTGAGCGTGGAGTAGTACACATCGTCTACATACAGACCCACGCCAGGCTCCATCGCCGGATTGAAGTCGGTCTGACCCACGCCGCGAATGAAGCCGATCAGCGAGGGGCCCATCGACGCGCCCTGCGCGCGCAACGTGACGTTGGGCGCCTGATTCGTGATCTGCTCGACGTTGACCTGACTGCGCGCTTCGAGCATCTCGGCGGTCACGGCGGTGATCGCAATCGGCGTGTCCTGCATGTTGGTGGCGACGAACTGCGCCGTGACGACGACTTCGGGCAATCCGCCGTCATCTTCCTGAGCCGCCAGCGCCGCACCGCAAACCACCGATGAGGCCAGCGCGACCGCAACCGCGCGCGCCACCGCCTTCTTGACCACCTTCGACATCAATGCATTCCCCCGTAGAGACTGTCGCCGAGTAGCGACTAGTGTGCTGCAAGCCCCTAGTAGAGCCCAAGCCCCTGCCGGATGTCGAATTATTGATGTTGCGTTTTAGCAACGCCTCGCTAAAACGCCTGATCGAACGCCACCTCCCCCTGCACCGCCAGACGCTCGATCTGCTGCGCCAGCGCCCGCGCGTCGGGGCTGAAATAGTGCGTATGGCCGCCCGCCCCCAGACAAAATTCGGTGCGATCACCGTAAGAGGCCGTGCGCTGGCCGTCCCATGATGCGCCATCCGTGGATGCGCCATCCTTGTCTTTCTTCCTCTCCTCCGGCGTCCACAAAAAACGGCCCACGTAGTCACCTGAACAGCAGCCGCTGACCCAGTGGCTCACGCCAATCTCGGCGGCAGTGGGCTTCGCGTCTTCGAATTTCTTCGGCTTTTCGTCCATCCACTCATAGGGCAACGGAAAAAACTTGGCGTAGAGCGCGCGCAACGGCGACCCGACTGTGATCAGGCTCGGCTTCTCCTCCAAAGACGGGTGCATAGACAGATAACGCAGCAAATCGGCGCTGATCACCGTTCCCTGGCTGTGCGCAACGATCACGATGCGCTGATAGTCATGCTTGCGCAAATAGCACAGCAACGAATTGTATCGGGAAAAAATACGGGCGCGCGGCGATTGTCCGTCGCTCGGGTCTTCGAAGTAGTTGCTCACGTCGGTTACCGCATCGAGCCCCGCACGCAAGCGGCCAACGGTACGGACAAAACGCCCACCGAACGCCATGACCGTAGCCGTGCCGCCGACCAACCACTTGCCGGCGAACATCAGCGCACTGCCTGTGTCACCCAGAAGGGCCGATGCACCCGTCGACAGGAGGTACAGGAAGTACAGGTAGCACACACCACCGATCACAGCGCCCAGTGGCAAGCCCACCCTCACAACGAAGCCGAACACGCACGACGCAACGCTCAACCACCGGCCAAGTCGGCTCGCCCACTTCGGAGCATCCTGAGCCGAAAAGCCTTTGCTACCCGAAGGGCTGATTTCCTCCAGCAGCGACGGCGCCAACACCACCAGCCCAGCAATAACCAACACACCCGCGGACACCACCAACAGCAGGAACGGCTCATTGAACTGGCCGACCCACTGAGCCAGAAACACCTCACCGGTGCAATGTTTGCCGGAAAGAGGCGCCAGATACGGCGCATTGAACTGGCCGATCCACTGAGCCAGAAACGCCGCACCGGTGCAATGTTTGCCGGGAAGAAGCGCCAGATACGGCTCCTGAAGCCACCGACCCAAGAGCTGGCCCAACGCCGACCACAGCACCAAGCTTGGCGTGAGGAACAGGGCAGTGGCCGTCACCAACCCCAACTGTGCAGTGTACAGCGAGTCTTTCACTGCCTGCTCCGTTGTAAACCGCCAGCGAAATGCCAATCCCCATGCTATCGCCACCAGTTGCAACACCACGAACGCCGCCCAGACCACGAGAAAAGCCAGAAACAAAATCTCCCAAGTCTTGAGCGAGTCGCCGCGCATCTGCTGCAAAGAAAACGGCTCGGTGAATGGATAGCGAACCGCAAGGAGCAACACCACCACCGTCCCAAAGATCAGAACATAACCCACCCTTTCGATGTACCCGTGCATCACTTGGGAATAGCTGCGTACCAGCCATCCTCCCGCCACCGTCATCAGCACGACAATCACACCGAGATAGATCCAGTCGGACTCACCGTTCAAAAACGTGTAGACGGCCAGCCCCACATTTGCAAAAAACAACAAACCCAACAGCTTCGCGCGCCGCAGCTTGGCACGGCGAATCTGCGCCCATATCCAGAACACCAGCGCAAAGGCGCCGCCGCAGAACAACAACAACAGCACGTTTCCCCGGGCTGCGTCCGGCACCGCTGAGAATCCCCCAGGCAACAGCAGCAACAACATGCACAGTTGTATCAGCAGCGCCGGACCGCGTAACAACCACGCCGACGACGCATACAGCCAGCGCAACCCAACCAATGCTCCAGAATCCGGAGAACGCGCGACCGCCTGATCCACGACATCCGCTGACAGAGAGCTAAGACTCATGGGCAGGTGGAACAAAGAGTTCAAGACTGCCAGACCGCCCTGCCCGAGACGCGACAGATCCGCCCAATACATCTCGAACAGATCAACCTGGGCTCCGGTCTTGCAATGCTCCACGCCAATGCAGGAGCTTCGATACTGCATATCCTCATCGGGAAGCTTCTTCAAACGGCTCAGAAAGTAGCTGTTCAGATCGCTGCTCTTAACCTTCTTGGCCTTGGCGTCTTTCTGCCACCGGGAGAAGCCTCGGAAAACCTCGGTGGACGAGGCTTGGACTTCCAGTCGAGTCACCGGAATCCGCACCTCACGCGCCTCGCCCACTTCAAAGAGGGCTTCGCCGGGCTCACCGTGACAGAGCAACTGCGCCAATTGCTCCACCGTCTCTCCCGGTTTCTGGTCAGCGATTCCATGCACCGCCACCACCGCCGTTTTTCCCCCGGTCGCTGCCGTTGCCATGGAGAGCACTCCTCTTGTTCTTGTACGCAGGAGTCTAATCGCTGGTCACCGGCGGCGCTAGAACGCCTGATCGAACGCCACCTCCCCCTGCACCGCCACCTGATACGCCGAAACGCGGCGCTCGAAGAAGTTGGTCAACTCCTGCACGTCTTGCAGCGCCATGAAGTGGAAGGGGTTTTTCGATCCGTAGAGCGGTGGCAGTTCCAGTTGCGCCAGACGCTGATCGGCCACGTATTCCAGATACTGCCGCATCTCCGCGCGCGTCATGCCCACGACGCCGCCGGAGAGCACGTCTTCGGCGAACTGCGATTCGCAGTCCACCGCGTCGGAGAGCATCTGGCGCACCTGCGCGGCCCATTGCGCATCGAACAATTCCGGTTGCTCGCGGCGCACCGTGCGCAGCACCTCAAACGCGAAGGCCATGTGCGCGCTTTCGTCGCGGAACACCCAGTTCGTGCCGGCGGCCAATCCCGGCAACAGCCCGCGCGAACGCAGAAAGTACACATAGGCAAACGCGCCGAAGAAGAACAAGCCTTCGATGCAGGCAGCAAACGCCGTGAGATTCAGCACGAAGCGCCGCCGCTCATCCGGCGTGCTCAGGCTCGGCACCGCGTACACCGCATCGGTCCAGCGCTGGCAGAACTCGGCCTTTGCGCGAATCGACGGGATGTTCTCCACGGCGGCAAACGCCTGCGCACGGCGCGCGGGGTCGGGCACGTAGTTATCGAGCAGCGTCAGATAAAACTGGATGTGCAGCGCTTCTTCAAAGAGTTGCCGCGACAGATACATCCGCGCCTCCGGCGCGTTGATGTGCCGATACAAACTGATCACCAGATTGTTCGCCACGATGGTGTCGCCGGTGGCGAAGAAGGCCACCAGACGTTCGATCAGATGACGCTCGGCCGGCGTCATCCGTTGACGCAGATGCCCAAGGTCAATCTGAAAGTCGATTTCCTCCACGGTCCAGGTGTTCTTGATCGCGCCGCGATACATTTCGTAGAAGCGCGGATAACGCATCGGCCGCAGCGTCAGGTCGAAGCCGGGGTCGAGCAGATTGGCCGGTTGCGTGCTCATTGGCAGGCCTCGCAGGTTTCAGGGTTTTCGAGCGAACAGACGACGGTGGCCGAGTCGCTGACAGCATCCTTTATTGCAGTACCTGCCTTGGAACCCCCAGCCACCGTCGTTTTTGCGATCTGCGTCGCGGGCCGCGAACGCAGGTAGTACGTTGTCTTCAACCCCTTCTTCCACGCATACATATACATGCTCGATAGCGCACCAATGTTGGGATTCGCCATGAACAAATTGAGCGACTGACTCTGGTCGATGAACGCGCCGCGTTCGGCCGCCAGATCAATCAGCGCTTTCATCGGCAGTTCCCAGGCGGTGCGATAGATCGTGCGCAATTCTTCGGGCAATTCGGTCAGGCCCTGCACCGAACCATCGGCCAGCTTGATCGCATCGCGGATTTCCTGAGTCCACAAGCCAAGCTGTTTCAACTCATCCACCAGATAGCGATTGACTTGCAGGAAATCACCCGACAGCGTTTCGCGCTTGAACAGGTTCGACACCTGCGGCTCGATGCACTCGTAGCAGCCGGCGATGGAGGCAATCGTTGCAGTGGGCGCAATCGCCACCAGCAGGCTGTTGCGCAGACCATGCACGCGGATGTCTTCGCGCAGCGCGTTCCATCTGGCGGCATCGGCCGGCTGCACGCCCCAGGCGTCGAACTGCAACTCACCGCGTGCGGCGCGCGTCTGCGCGAAGGCATCGTGCGCGCCATGCTGCTTGGCCAGATCAAGCGACGTGCGCAGCGCGTGGAAGTACACCGTCTGCTGAATCCGCGTCGACAACTCCCGCGCCGCCGGGCTATCGAACGGCAACCGCAACCGGAAGAACACATCCTGCAAGCCCATCAAGCCCAACCCCACGGGCCGCCAGCGCATGTTCGAGGCGCGTGCGGTGGCAATGGGGTAGTAGTTCAGATCGATCACGCGATCCAATTGCCGCACCGCCACTTCAACGGTGTGCGCCAATTGCTCGAAATCAAAGCCTTCGCTGTCGTAGCCGTGAGCGCCCACATGCCGGGCCAGGTTGATCGAACCCAGATTGCACACCGCCGTCTCGCCGCCGCCGGTCACTTCCAGAATTTCGGTGCACAGGTTCGACAGATGCACCGCCACGCCCGCCTCGCCGGTTTGATTGCAGGCGAGGTTGCTCTTGTCCTTGAAGGTCATCCAGCCGTTGCCGGTCTGCGCCAACACTCGCATCATCCGCGCGTACAGATCGCGCGCCGGCAATTGCTTCTTCGCAAGGCCGGTGGCTTCAGCCTGTTCATAGGCCGCATCGAAGGCCGCGCCATACAGATCGGGCAATTGCGGCACATCCTTCGGATCAAACAGCGACCACTGCTGTCCGGCCTCCACGCGCCGCATGAACAGATCGGGAATCCAGTTGGCCAGATTCAGATGATGCGTGCGCCGGCCTTCATCGCCGGTGTTGTCGCGCAATTCCAGAAAGCTCTCCACATCGGCGTGCCAAGGCTCCAGATACACGCAGGCCGCACCCTTGCGCTTGCCGCCCTGATTCACCGCCGCCACCGAAGAATCCAGCGTTTTCAGCCAGGGCACGATGCCATTCGACAGCCCATTGGTCGCGCGAATCAGCGAGCCTTCCGAACGCACGCGATGCCAGGCGATGCCGATGCCGCCGGAGAACTTCGACAGCAACGCCACGTCCTTGTAGCGGTCGTAAATCGATTCCAGCGAATCCTGCGGCGAGTCGAGCAGAAAGCAGCTCGACAATTGCTCATGCCGCGTGCCGGCGTTGAACAGCGTCGGGGAGCTGGGCACATAGTGCAGCATCGACATCAGTCCATACAGTTCCAGCGCTTCATGCACGCCGGCCGACAGCGACACCGCGATGCGCAGCCAGAAATGCTGCGGCGTTTCGATCACCAGTCGCCGCGTGGGATGCTTGAGCAGGTAGCGGTCGTACAGCGTGCGCAATCCGAAGTATTCCAGCCGCTGCGTGCGCTGCGCGTCGAGCGCATCATTGAGCTTGCGCGCATTGGCTTCGACGAAGCCCATCACGCGCTCGTTGATCAGCCCGGCATCAAAGCCCAGCCGTATCGACTGCGAGAACGAGTGAACGCCCTGGCCCTGCACTTCCTTGTCGATGAAGCCGGCCAGCAGCCGCGAAGCCAGCAGCGAATACTCCGGCTCCTCGACGATGAACGACGCCGCCGTGCGAATCGACAGCTCATCCAGTTCGCGCGTCGTTGCGCCATCGTAAAGACCGGCGATGGTCTTCAAGGCCACGCGCATCGCATCGACTTCGGGCAACCCTTCGCAGCAACGGCTCACCGCGCGGACGATCTTGTTCACGTCCACCGGCTCGCGCTCGCCGCTGCGTTTGGTCACGGCCATCACCGTGCGCGCCGATTGCGGCGGCATCAGGCGAAAGTCAGATTGCACGGGCGCGCGATCCGGCGCGCCAATCAAAGGCACTTCCCTATTCATCAGCCCCTCCCACGAGAGCCTTCGCTCATCCGCGCTGCGCGCCTTTCATTGCAAGGCGCGCAACCACCGCGGCAGGTCTTCGGACTCCCGGGCCTGGGCCAAATTGGCCTTCCCTACTGGGCGCACTTCCCGCAATCTGGTATGAATCGCAGTGTTTTCCGCGCCGTTCGTTCCCGGTCACCGCTGCGGGGCAGTTCCGGATTCCCCGCTCGACGAGCAGGTCACCGGATTCCCTTTTCAGCCCGCCCAACATACAAGATGTTGGGCAAGGCACCGCTGGCGGATACAAGGTATAGAATCCGGGCGGTCCGGGTCAAGACTATTTTTTTGCGTTTACCTCAAGCGCGGTAGCTCTTGCGCGCCTGACGGCGATGCGCGATCTCCGGCGCATAGGGCGGAGCCGTCAGCACGCGCGTTACCGCCTTGACCCGCGCCTCCGGCGGCGCCTCCGGCGTTATCGACGCCAGGAAGGCATCGAAGCGCTCCTGCATGCCGGCCTTGAACTCCGGGTGCGAGAAGATAAACAGGTCGTTGTTCTTCACGCCATTGAGCACGCGCTCACCGGCTTCCAGCGGGTCCATGAACAATGTCTCGCCGCCCTCCACCGAAAGCATGTTGTCGGTGCTGACGCCGCCGGGGATGAACGCCGAGGTGCCGATGTTCGTGCCCATCAACTCGATGCGCAGCGACTCCATCATGCCCACGGCGGCGATCTTCGTCGCCGTGTACACGCCCCAATTGACGCCCGGCACGACGCCACTGGCCGATGTCGTGGTAACGATGTGCGAGCCTTCCTTGTGGGCGATCATGTGCGGAATCACGGCGTAGCTGCCGTTGTAGATGGCCGTGAAATTCACCGCCACCGCCGCATCCCAGCTACGCGGATCAACCTGGGTGGCTTGCCGCGTGCTCTTGATCCCCGCGTTGTTCACCAACAGATGCAGATTGCCGAATTTCGCGTTGATCTCGGCCAGTGTCTTGACCCAGCCATCGCGGTCGGTCACATCGTGACGAATCGCAATCACGCGGGATTTCTGATCGGGCTTGAACGTGCTCAGCGCGGCATCCACCTTGTCGTCCTGAATGTAGCCCATCACCACATTCATTCCGGCGTTGGCCGCAGCGCGCGCAATCCCCAGGCCAATGCCGGTGTTGCCGCCGGTGATGTAGGCCGTCTTGCCGCGAAGGTCCGTCAGCTGAGCCGCCTGACGCTGACCGGCGGGCGGCGGGGTTCCCAGCACCACGTCCGCAGGAGGACGCCCTCCGGCTGGCGCT
>JAITMN010000302.1 GCA_031277355.1 Nevskiaceae bacterium
TTCATCCAGCAGACGGCGATCCTGTAGCGCACGCACCGCCTCTTCGGCCAGCGCATCCGGCAGACGCCGCGCATTGGCCGATTGGGAATAAGGCTTGAAGTTCGCCATGCGTTTGGCAATGCTCTCAACCTTGCCATCCACCGATTCTATCGACGTGCGCGCGGCGGTGAGCTGGCTGTCGACCAGCGCGATGCGTTCGTCGCGAAGCTGCTCGATGTCCTGGGCCGAGACATAGGTATTCAGCAAAAAGGCATCGCGTTGACGGCGCCGGGCTTCGTCGGCTGCGGCTTGTTCGGCAGCGGCGGCGGCCTCCGGCGACAGACGCGCCGGCAATTGGCGAATCTCCACGCCCTGTTCATTGAGCTCGGTGCGGCTGCCCTGCGCGTATTCCGGGGGAATGGAGTCGCCGTAATGCGTGACGCCATTGGCGTCCACCCACTTGTAGGTGGGCTTGGCGCTGCCCCGATTGCTGCTGGCCGCGTGGCCGGCTGCGCTGGTCAGCAGCAGCGCACAGCAGAAGGCGAGGGTGAGGGACGCATCGCGCATGGGGTGCATCCTACCAATTTGCGGCCTCAGAGGCTGCCGTAGCGTTCGCGGTAGGCTTCCATCGCCGCCAGATGGTCGGTGGGCAGCAGCGCATCGCCGCTGCGCATCGTCTGGATCAGCTCCGCCAGCGACAGGATGCTGACGCAGGGGATGCCATACAGCCGGCTGACTTCCTGCACCGCCGATTCGGTGAGGTCGTTGCCGTTGGCGTCGCGGCCACGCTCCTGCCGGTCGAGCGCCAGCGCCACACCGGCCGGTGTGGCTCCCGCCGCGCGGATGATTTCGATGGACTCGCGGATCGCGGTGCCCGCGGTGATCACATCGTCGATGATCAGCACGCGCCCGGCCAGTGGCCGACCGACGATGCTGCCGCCTTCGCCGTGGGTCTTGGCTTCCTTGCGGTTGAAGGCCCAGGGGAGGTTGCGGCCGTGGTCGCTGTGCAGCGCTGCGGCGGTGACGGCCACCAGCGGGATGCCCTTGTACGCAGGGCCGAACAGCATGTCGAAGGTGAGGTTCGAGCGCTCGATGGCGGTGGCGTAGCTGCGGCCCAGCGTCGAGAGCGCCGCGCCATCGTCGAAAGCCCCGGCGTTGAAGAAGTACGGACTGACCCGCCCGGATTTGAGCGTGAACTGGCCGAAGCGCAGCGCGTTGCCGTTCAGGGCGAGGCGGATGAAGTCGGACTGGTATTGCAGCATCGAAGTATTTGTGAAGCCGATATGATGCGGGACGTGTGCCAATGATGCGGGTGTGCCGACCAATGATAGCGCCGATGGATATCGCCTCGTGAACCAGACTACCGCCGGTGGTTCGCAGGACGCGCTGTGGGCTTATTTCGAGAAGGAGTCGATTGCCGCGTTCATGGTGGGGCTGTCGTCGGGGTTTCCCTACGCGATGATCGGCGCAACGCTGACCACGCGGCTGGCGCAGGATGGCATCACCAAAAGCACGATTACCGCGTTTTCGCTGGCCTTTCTGGTCTACAGCCTGAAGTTTCTCTGGGCGTGGGTGGTGGATGGCGTGCGTTTGCCCTTGCTCGGGCGATTGGGTCAGCGCGTGTCGTGGATGCTGCTGGCCGGTGCGCTGGTGATTGCCGCCGTGGTGAATCTGGCGTTGGTGGACCCGAAGGCGGGCATCGAGAGGATGGTCACCGCCGCGATACTGGTGGCGATTGCCGGGGCTACTTACGACATCGTCATCGACGCCTATCGCATCGAAACGCTGCACGCGCGTCAACTCGGCGTGGGTTCGGGCATGAGCCAGTATGGTTGGCGCGTGGGTTCGGCGGGCGCGGGCGCGCTGGCGCTGGTGGTGGCAATGCGATATGGCTGGGCGGTGGCCTACATCGCCACGACGGTGTTCGCGCTGCCGGCAATGCTCACAGCGCTGGTGCTGGGCGAACCGCCACGGCGCGTGGTGTCGAATGTGCGCCGGGGCTGGGCCGAAGTGGGGGAGTCCATCATCGGGCCTTTCGTCGAATTTCTGCGCCGTCGCGGTGCGGTGCTGGTGTTGCTGTTCGTGCTGGTGCACAAGATCGGCGACACGCTGTCGCAGTTGACGCTGCGGCTGCTGCTGAACGATCACGGCTACACGAACGCCGAGATCGCCACCTTCGATGTGGGCGTGGGTTTCTGGGCGTTTCTGATTGGCATCTTCATCGGCGGCGCGCTGTATACGCGCATGGGGCTGAAGCGCTCGCTGCTGCTGGCACTGGTGTTGATGGGCGTGTCGAATGCTTCCTTTGCGGTGCTGGCGGCGATGGGGCACAGCAATGCCGCGCTGGCCGGCGCGATTGGATTTGAAAACATCGCCAGCGGTTTTGGCGGCGTGGTCATCGTGGCGTACTTCGCGGCGCTGTGCAGTCTGCGCTTCACCGCGCAGCAGTACGCGCTGATTTCGGCGGCGGCGGCTATTGTTGGTCGCGTGCTTACCGGCACAACGGCCGGCGCGCTGATCGACTCGATCGGCTATGTGAATTTCTACCTGCTGACCACGGTGGCGGCGTTGCCTGGTATCGTGCTGTTTCTGTGGATGATGCGGGTTGGCCTGGTGGATCAATCACT
>JAITMN010000328.1 GCA_031277355.1 Nevskiaceae bacterium
GCCATCACCGGCGTCTCCGGTTCAGGCAAGTCCACACTGGCGCGCGATGTGCTGCGTCACGATGCCGCCACGTTGCTCTCGCGCGATGCACGCACGCGCACGCGCAAGAGCGCCGACCACAAACCCGCCGGCTGCCAACGCATCACCGGCCTTGAACACATCGAGCGCGTACTCGAAGTGGATCAAACGCCCATTGGCAAAACGCCGCGCTCCTGCCCCGCCACCTATGTGGGCTTCTGGGATGCCATCCGTCGCATCTACGCGGGCACCACCGAATCCGGCATTCGCGGTTACACCGCCAGCCGCTTCTCGTTCAACACCTCAGGCGGACGCTGCGAAAGCTGCGAAGGCCAGGGCATGCGCACGGTGGAGATGAGCTTTCTGCCCGATGTGAAAGTGCCCTGCGACGCCTGCCGTGGCGCGCGCTTTGATCCGGAAACCTTGTCGATTCGCTGGCGCGGCCGTTCGATTGGCGACGTGCTGGCGATGAGCGTTGATGAAGCAGCGCAGTTCTTCGCCAGTCACCCTGCCATTCATCGACCACTGACGTTGTTGCAAGACACCGGCCTTGGCTATCTCACATTGGGCCAGCAAAGTCCCACGCTCTCCGGCGGTGAAGCGCAGCGGATCAAGCTCGTCACCGAACTGGCGCGGCTGCGCGGCGATGAGGCGTCCGTTCGCGGAAAACCTCCGCGCACACGCGGCACGCTCTATGTGCTCGACGAACCCACCGTTGGCCTGCACATGGCCGATGTGGAAAAGCTGCTCAATGTATTGCACCGCCTCGCCGACGCGGGCAACACGCTGGTGGTGATCGAACACAATCTCGACGTGATCGCGCAAGCCGACTGGATCATTGACCTCGGCCCCGAAGCCGGTCCGCAGGGCGGGCGCGTCGTCGCCGCCGGATCGCCCGCACAGATCGCCGCCGCGAAACGCTCGCACACCGGCGCGGCGCTTGCTGCATATCTGACCCACCGTCATGCCCGCTGATCTTCATCGCCTCCTCATCGCGGAGAACCGCCATGTCCCATGACATCTGCTGCTGGAAATGCGGCGCTTCATTGGCCGCGCTGTCGCTGCCCTTCGGTCGCACCGAACGCTGCAAGCAATGCGGCGCAGACCTGCATGTGTGCAAGCTGTGCGTGGACTACGACCCGCGCGTGGCCGATCAATGCCGCGAACCCACGGCGCAGGATGTGCGCGACAAGCAGCGCGCCAACTTCTGCGACCACTACAAACCGCGCGCCGGTGCGTATCAACCCCAAGCAACCACAGCCGCCGACGCGGCGCGTGCAGAACTGGAAAAGCTGTTCGGGAAGTAAGCCTGAAAAGGCCGCTTCAGTGGCCGCTCAGGCGACTGAACAAACGCGCGAAGCGTCCCTCCGGCTTCTTCGCGGAGGGTCGATACAGCGCGCTCTCGTTGATGATCTCGCGGCTGTCATCGAGCGTGAGCGTATCCGCGCCGAGTATCTCGAAGGTTTCATCCAGCGGCACCGCAGCGCCCGGCACAATCTGCGCCTTCTGATCCGCCTGGCGCAACGCTGCGCGACGGCCCGTGGAGGCAATGCCCACATCTTCGGTTGCCGTTGCAGATGAATCATCCAAGTCGAGCTTGATCGGCGAGGGCTGGTCATCCTTCAACAGTTCAAGACCTTCAAAGCCGGTGTGCTGGAACTGGAACGGCGCAGGCGGTGCGGCGATCTCGATCGTCGTGTTGCGATCAATGCCGGTTGCGTTGTCGCGCTCGGCGTCGGCAACCGTCACGACGGCAACGCCGGCATAGTCCGAACGCACATAGTGCGCCACCTGCGTGGCCGCATGTTCATCCTTGAAGAAACCCAGACGCAGCACATGCCCACGCTGACCCTCCTGCGCGCCTTCAACGCTGTACAACGTGTAGGCATCGAAGATGGCCAGATGCGGCTGCGAGGCGATATTCACCGGCTCAGTCGAGAACAACAACTGCACTGCAAAGCAGGATGCCTCCGGCGGCGCGGCGTTGATGTCGGCCGCAGGCGGCGAATCTTGCGGCGTCACGGTCACAGCAGGCGCATCGGCGGACGCATCACCCAGCGGCAGTGCAACAACCACCGGCGCTTTCTCCTGCGCAGCGCTTTTCTTCAGCCTGTTCTCAAGCATTTGAAGCGTCTGCGCGGCGGTCAGTCCCGTGCGAGCGCGCGGCGCTAACGGAGCCAGCGTTGGAACCGAAACCGGCAACACCTCATCGGCTTTGCCCTGCGCCGGATCGTCGTGCAATTTCGCCAGCACCGCATGCACGTTCGACATTTCACTGAGCGTCTTCGGAACCTCGCGAGTCGAAGCAGTCGAGGGAAACGAAGGAACCGGCGACATCAACGCCGGCTTGCGCATCCGGCGCGGCGCGCCGCCGCTGGGCGCGGACCCGGCCCAAGCCGCCGGATAAACACCACGCACCGCCGTCAACAACGCTTCGGCTTGCCCCAGCGTGGCGAAATAACCCATGTGCAAACGAAAACGATCACGTCCCTCCTCGCGCTGGCGCGTGACGAAGAAGGTGTAACGCTTCAACTGCGGATCGCGAGGATGCGCCAACGCCACCGGCGAAGTCGAAGCGCACAGCGTAATCACATACAACGGCTCGGACGCGCCGGAAGCCGCGCCATTCGTCGAGCTGTCGAGATGCCAAGTCGCAATCATCGGTACCGTATCGTCATCATTTGATCACTGGTGGTGTGTGATCTTGGTACCGCATTTATGGCGTGGCAAGCGCTTGCCACCGAGTCTGTGAACTGCGTCATCACGCAGCGCAATAAGCGAAAAGCAGCTATTCACTCATGCAACTTAACCGAAAAGAAACCATTCACTCACGCGGCGATGCGGTCTCCGGCGGGCCTCCCTCCACGATGCGCCGCTGCTCGGTCAGCACGCGCGCACGCGCCTCACGCGCCGGCTCGAATTGCGCATCCAGACTCAATGCTTCATCAAAACGCGCGACAGCGCTCTGCCGGTTCCCGGCCTGCTCGGCCTCCAAACCTTGCGAATACGCCTCAAGCACCTGCTCCCGCAGCACCGCCTGTGACTGCTGCACCCTCATCCACACCATCCCGCCAACCAGCAACAACAGCACAGCCACCAGCGCCAGCAATACCCACACCCGGCGCGCATCGCCTGCAATCCAGCGGAGCAACGCCGCCTTCGCCGACACCACCGACGCTCTGGCCGACGTCACCACCGACGCCACCGCCGA